>CAYZXG010000041.1:0-9204 GCA_964482365.1 uncultured Candidatus Saccharibacteria bacterium
TGTGGATTAAATCAACGTCAAACGAAAATTCTTTTTTCGTAACCTGTGCTTTCACTTTTTCATATACCGATTTTTTTATAACCATTGCCCCACATTGAGTATCAGCAAAAGGTAATGACAAAAGTGCACGAACAGCAACATTAAACAACCTGCTGTTTATTTGTCGTAAAATGGATTGCTTAGGCAATATCTGTGACTGCGGCAACCACCGAGAAGCAATCGCCATGTCACATTCCTCCATCTTTGCCAACAGTTTTGTAAATTCCACTGCCAAAGTTGCACCGTCTGGATCAGTAAAACCAATAATGTCCGACGTGGCATGATTAAACCCCTCATAAACAGCACCACCTTTGCCAAGTGGCACTTCACTTCGTATATACGTAACATGAGGGAACTGTTGTACAACAGCTTCCTTTGTCCCATCAGTTGACCCATTATCAACCACAATATATTCAACGGAATCTCCAAAAACAGAGTAATAATCATTGAGCGTTGGAATAAGACGAACTCGCTCGTTTAATGCCGGAAAAATTATCGATAACTCTTCATTCATGTAGGCTTAATTATATATTCTTTTGCTTGCCATTTTGCTCCCACTCCCACGCATGTTTCACAATATCCTCAAGCGTAAACTCAGAAGACCAGCCTAGCTCATTGGAGATTTTGGAATTGTTAGCAAAATATGCCGCTGGATCACCAGCTCTTTGTGGTCCAACCTCAACCGAAAAGTCAACGCCTGACACCTTTTTCATGGCTGCCACGACCTCTTTTACGGAATAACCTTTTCCAACTCCCACGTTGTAATATTCTGTTCCTTCAAATTCAAACAACTTTTTTAGTGCTAATATATGAGCCCTGGAAAGATCACACACGTGAATATAATCTCGGATACATGTTCCATCAGGAGTTTCAAAATCATCACCATACATCGTAAAATTTTCACGTTTTCCAACTGCAGCTTCCATGAGAATTGGAATGAGATTTAACACCTTTTTACCTACTTCTCCCAATACACCATCCGGTGTTGCCCCCGCAACGTTAAAATACCGAAGTCGTATGGAATCTATCTTTCCAAGTTTTGCAAACCAGTCTAGTATTTGCTCAACCATAAGTTTGGAATGGCCATATGCATTGTCAGGCTTTTGAGGATATTCTTCGGCAACTTCAAATACTTCTGGTGTTCCATATACGGCGGCTGTTGAAGAAAAAACGATCTTTTTTACACCATGTTCCACCATCGCTTTGAATAAATTTATCGAACCACCAACATTATTCTCGTAATAATCCTGTGGAACCTCCATTGATTCGCCCGCGGCCTTAAGCGCTGCAAAATGGATAACCGCGTCCGGTTTTGTTTTACTAATCGCATCCGAGATTTCAGAGATATTGCGTAAATCACCATTAATAATTTCAAAATCTTTTACCGCCCATTCGTTACCGTTTGCAAAACTGTCAAAAATTATGGGGGTGTAACCTGCTTGAAAAAGAAGACGCGAAGTAATCGAGCCAATGTATCCTGCTCCACCAGTAACAAGAATTTTTTGCATCTTACTAATCCTAGCAGAAATATTAACGATCATCCAGTATAAAAAACGGGGGCATGCTTATCAAGCACACCCCCGCGTATTTCTTACTGACCCAAAACCAACGGTAGAAATATCTGATAGGTTTGGTGGGTACGAGTCAACTTGAAATTAACCTCGTACACTCTCTGCGCATCTGATATAACAACCACTTTCGGTTCAACGGAGGTCCAATAATCCGGATCTCCGGGCGAAATAATCTTCACCGTCCAGGTTGAATCGGGCAATCCGTAAAACCTGTACTCTCCGTTTTCAACCCACTGAGACCAATACATCTGCTCCTGTGTATCTCGCCACAACTGAACATCAACCCCAAACACAGGCTGACCGTTTTCATCAACGATCGTGCCATAGATCTCACCAGCAAACGGCGTCGGCGTGGGAGTCGGCGTCACGGTAGGTTTTACATAATCATCAATTTCAACAACCATGCCACATCTCTTACTACCGCCTTCATTCGGATACCACATCTCGACCAGATGATGTGTAATTTCACCCGCAACATATTCAAACGATTTATCTTTGGTGGCAGCACTATTTTCAATGTAAACATCTGTCCAATCATTTCCATTGATCGTTGCCTTCCACCATCCGTTTGGGTTCGCGGTGAATTGAATAACACCTACGTTCTTACTTCCAGGGTTTGGAATCCAAAGCATTGAACAAGAAGGTGTTGGTGTCATTGTTGGCGTTGATGTGTTGCTTGCCGTCGGGGTCGGTGTGTGCGTATAACTCGGTACTGTCGTTGGGGTCAACGTTGCCGTTGGCACTGGAGTGTTTGTTGAGCTCGCAGTTGGAGTTGGTGTGTTTGTGGGCGACGGTTGATTATCAATGGTTACCTCAAGACGACAGTATTGTGCACCGTCATTATTAGGGAACCACATTTCAACAACGTAGACCACCAATTGACCAGAAACTATGGTGAAATCAATTGCACCAATAGCAGTTCCATTATTAACGTTAAACGTTGTCCACGGTTGTCCATCGACAGTCGCTTTCCACATTCCGTTGTAGTTTGCAGTGAGTTCAACATTTCCGGAGTTAATGCTTCCCGGTTTGGGAACCCACGTAAGCGAACAACTGGGAGTGACATTTGTCAGTCCCGAAACTACGCTAGACTGTGCACGATTTCCTGCATTGTCTTCCATATGTAGGAGTAGTTTCATGTCGTTTTGTGCTTGAAATCCTGTAAGGTTAAATGATGCGCTCCATCCATCAGCTTCGTACCAGTCCTCAACCATGTGCCATGCACCATCATGCCAAAAGTGGAATTCAACCTTCTTAATTCCACTTTGCGAATCGGTCACATCAGCAGTTACGTTGTACCAACCTGTTCCCATGAAGGTGCCATCAGCAGGAGTCGTAATATGGCCTTCAGGTGGGGTTACATCTTCATCGCTGCTGTTGTCTACCGTAATTGCTAACTCGCAATACTTACGGCCGTTGTCAAATGGATACAGCACCTCAATAAGATGAGTTACTGATTCGCCAGCAACGATTGGTAACGAAATGTCAGCTTGAGCAATATGATCAATAGACTCAAAAACAACCCACGTCTCACCATTACTCACGGCTCTCCACCACCAGTTGTGACTTGTGTTGAGCTTGAGGAATCCTTGATGTATGCTTCCAGCATCGGGGTGCCATTCAAGACTACATGACGGCCGTTCGTTGGTTAGATGCATTCGCACTTCAGAATAACGTCCGTTGCCTGAAACATCTTCTGCCCAAATAACAACCATCATCGCTGATTGCGGTGAAAGACCAGCAATATTGAAGACTGCTTGCCATTGATCATTACCTACGTTAGTTGCCTTTTTGTTTTCCCACGCTCCATCATGGTGAAAACTCATAATCACATTCAAAAGACCACTCCCATGATCCTTAACATTGCCTGTTACAGTGAGCGTATTGCCATCAAGGTACTGACCATTTACAGGGTTAATAACCTCGACAACCTCAGGTGGTGTTGTATCAACCGGTCCTGATGTCGGCGTTGCTGTTGGATTTGGTTGTGGGGTATGTGTCGGAGTCGACGTGGGGTTGGGGGTACTCGTTGATCCTGGAATAGGTGTAAACGTTGGTGGGATTGGAGTTGATGTTGCACAATCAAGAGGATTGTTTGAGTTGGTCGATCCTGACCCGCACACTATTGGCGTAGGCGTCGGCGTTGGCATAGGGTCGCCAATGGGATCACCAGTAAGGTTATACACCTCAATCTCCCAGATCGAATCTCCCCAGACTGTTCCGCGTTTCTCAAACTCAAACCGTATTTTTCGAGCCAATTGTGGATCGATTGAAATGTAGTTTGAATTATCTGGAATACCAACTACCCAATCGTTAACTGTTGTCCAGAACCAATCACCATCTTTTTTGATTTTGACCTTGTATTGAGCCGGAAAAGCAATTTCTGATCGGACGATTATCCTATCGATCATCTGCTCGTAATCAAGATCAAACTCTATCCACTGTGGATCGTAGTATTCTGATTCCCACCGTGTACGCATGTTTCCATCGTTGGCTCGCTGCGCAACGTTTCCACTGCCAGCGTTAACACTCGATGCGGTCGCGGGATGATCTTTAATGAGGTTTGGATATCCAACCATGAGGTGACTAGCAATTACTCCCAGTTCAAACCAGTGTCCAGAAGTATCTTCTGCCTCAACCTTATCAATTCTCCACAACCCTGGTTCGGTTATTGGTGGAGCTCTCAGGTCAAACAGTTTGGATTCTCCTGGAAGTATTGATACTGTACCTTGGTTAGACTGCAAACCAAAAGCTTCAACGTTGCCTTCTCCTCTTTTCAATCGCAGGAATACCGTTCTAAGGTAGACTGGTACTTCCCCGTTGTTTTCAAGCCTCGTCGAAAACCAAATTTCTTCACTGAGACTGGGGTTAGTACGTTCCACCGTAAACTCGCTTCGTATCAAACTTTTAACTCCGGGTGGCGGCCACGTACCTGTACCATCATTCTCTCCATCTGCAATACACCAATCTGGTGGTGCTGGGTATGTACTATCTTTGTAGACATCCTTAGGCCACCAATCGAATCCAGGTAGCTGCCAAATTTCGACAGGAGTACCATTTGTTGTTGCAGCAGGGTTTTCTTCTTCTACTACTGCCCAATGCAAATGTGGTCCATCAGAGTTACCTGTATTGCCTGATTTTCCAATCTCTTCACCCTTCTCAACCCGTCTACTCTGGAAATTGCTAGCTGTGTTGGGTTCGTTTAAATGAGCATACACACTCTTTAAATTACCGTTATCATGTATGATCACAATGACATTACCACCACCTGCATCTCCTTCGTTGATGTAGTAAGCGTAACCTGATTCACTTGCATATACTGGGTAGTTTTCTTTATAATCTGTATCAAAATCTATTGCCTCAAGATTTCTTCCAGATGAGTGAGAATAACTACACCGAGGTCCCTGTGATATTTCGAAACTACCATTAAGTGGCAAACGAAAATTTGAAACATCAGCGGTTGTTGCTTCTGTACTTTTCCAACCTACTAACAACACCATTGCCAATACTGAGATCCATAATAGATGTCTCATGAAAATCCTCCTTTTTGTTAAAGATCAAATCACAGTACTAATTAGATACTAATGGGTAAAAACATGTCTTCCACGCATTAAAACCTAATCTTAATAACTTGATGTCGAAACCATATTGTAGAATTCATCATAATATGGCATAACAGGTCCACTTGTATTTTTGGATTTTGAATAAAACCCAAGAACACCTGTAATTTCATGAGACGAATCTCCGTACCCAGCAATATAAGGTACATTATCAATCAGTGCTAGGGTAATAATTGAAGGGTTTGCTTCACTATGGTTCACATATCCAATAAAAACTACTTGACGATCCTTATGTATATACCTTTCTTCATGTATAATCACATTTGTACTAGAATTTGTTACTTGATCAATTATGTCAGTTATTGTTTCGCCATTAAGTCCAACTCCAGGACCACTTACATAATAGCTCTCATCACCTACTGGACGATAGTTGTAACCCCCAGGAACCATGTACTCTTCCCATTCAGGTGGATATTTAAAGCTAAATGTTCTTGATTCGCCATACGATGATTCAATCCAATCAGACGTATCGACTGTTGAAGTAAGTTCTTGAATTTCAGGTGTTGGAGTTAGTGTTGGTTCAGGTGCTATTGTCTCAACTTGAGTGACTACATACCAAAACCCGATTCCCACCAAAACCACGACAGCTAAAACTGCAATCATTATGTTTCCGTTGTTTTGTTTAATCATTCTCTTTATATATTCCAAACTATAAGCCTTGTCAATGTGTAATCGCGTAGTAGTTAGTTTTCATACTACAAAATTATCCGTTTACAAATTCAATATAATATCGCAATTGGTACTTCCCCGTTGTTTTCAAGCCTCGTCGAAAACCAAATTTCTTCACTGAGACTGGGGTTAGTACGTTCCACCGTAAACTCACTTCGTATCAAACTCTTCGGTCCTGTCTCGCCGCAAACCCCATTTCCTCCCTCTGGATATAACTCTGGAATTGCATATGACCAACCACTATTGGTTGTTTGTGCACGCCCATCACCATGCCTTAATTCGAAATGAAGGTGTGGGCCAGTACCATACAAACCTGAATTCCCAGACCAACCAATTACATCACCTTGGGTAACCTCAGAATTTAGAAATGCGTAATTTGGTATGGTTAGGTGAGCATATTTTGAATACCAACCTTGTCCGTGGTTAATCCATAGAACGATAGCGCCAGATTCATCGAGGCGAGACAACCAACCAGATTGTGCGGCATGGACAGGAAATAGATCACCTGGAAAATCTAACGCATAATACTCGTGGTAAAACTCATCAAGATGCCCGACCTGATTCACCTCATCTCCACATCCGTAAGCGCAACCAATAGGCTTTCCACCTGATGGATCGGAAAGAATTGGCCTGCCATTTGGGATAGGACACCTTGCAGGGAATGGTGTTGCTGCAGATACATCTTTAGTTACTACAGTGAATAGTAGGAGTGCGAACAACGAAACAAAACTCCAAATTCTGGATTTCATGGGAAACTCTCCTTTTTGCTAGATGTTAAGGAACGATTGAACTTTTATTTTAACGAAAATGTTTGAATCATTTTCTCGAAAATTGCATCATACTTATCCCGCATATTTTGTGGTCGTATGAAACCATCTACATAAATAATTGCATCTACTCCTTCGATGAAAAATGATGTTGTTTCAGTACTTCCTGAAGGTACTCCAAATACTCTAACCACATTTAGCCCGTTAATAGTCTCATTCAATATTGATGGTCCAGTATCGTCTAGGTACATATCGTTTTCTATTAAATCAATAGTTACATGCTGAAAAAAATCTTTGTTTTCGGGGGTTCTTGGATAAGTCGAAAACATAAATAGCATTCCATCAGAGAAATGATCGGCACTGTTGTTTGGTCCCTCAAAATGTGCTTCTAAAAGTAAAGTTCCTCTGTACTGTTCACCAGCACGATTAAAATCGAGTTCCATATACTCTGGGTATTTGAAACTGAATCTGTACTCCTCATTTGTATACGTTTTCCAATCTGAAGTATCAATTGCTGTTTCAGAAGGCGTTGGGGTAACTGTTGGTGTTGGATCTGGTGAAATTACATCTCGTTGGGTGATTACATACCACGCACCAACACCAATTAACAAGCCTACGGCTAAAAGTGCGATCATTATGTTTCCACTATTTTGCTTACCCATGGTTTGTATATAGACTAAAATATAACTCGCGTCAATAGATAGTTACCCATCATTCTGATATGCATACAAATCAAATTGTCTGGAAAACAATAGCGCGTTCATACTATTTACATACGGCCTATATAGGATTTTGGAAAAAAAGAGAGGCGAAACTTCTCGCCCCTCTCATAATCTAAACCCATGCTAGGTCCGACCAAACCCTTAGACTTTTACCTCTCAAAAATAATAAGGTAGGCTAATATACCCTCTCGATGCCCAGTTAACTTTACCAACAGGTACGATCTCTCGTTTCCCTGTTTTCCAGAACATCGAGACATGGCCGCATCAAGATCTACCCTGTTCATACACCAACGAACATCAACAACAGGTCGCCCGTGAACAATACTCAGAAATTCACACGTACTTTCTGGAGCAGAAACGCCAATTTCATCGTCCATGAATTTATCCTTTCTCTAACCTAGAATTTTACTGACAATGTTCGAAAAGACTTTTGCTATTTTATCAGGGTCATGCCTAATCGTTGGTTCGGTTGATCCAAAAGGATAAAGCTGATCCCAAAACAAATCAGTTTTGACCACGCGTGGATCTTTGGGCAGATCATTTACCACAAGTTCAGCACACTCTTCATCATGATATTTTTTTAGAACATCTTTTGGAACGGCTGCTTGGTTATACACAATGCAATCAATGGGACGCGGTAAATATTTTTCGAGAAGTGCTAAATGTCCCGACAAACTATTGGGCTGAGGCGTTTGTCCCAGCTTAGACATAATGTTAGGAAACCACAAGATTTTTGCTTTACTTTGGGTTATGGCATCGTACACACGAGACACCAGTAAGTTTACGATAATGCTGCCAATCGGATCACCGGGAGGAAACACAATAACATCAGCCGCTTCAATAACCTCAATCGCACGCGGATTGGCAGGGATCTGTTTTTCCAGTGAAATATTTGTAATCTGTACCTGTGGACGGGTAAGAAAATTTTTGTCTACTTGGTCAAGTTGTGCTTCTTCAGTTACATAAAACCCATCGTCATAATCAACACGAATATTGGTCGTATGAAGCGAAACGGGGATTACATCACCCGCGGTATTTAGTAATCTTGTCATACCATCGAGTGCTGATTCTCGTGAACCTAAAATCTCCTCAAGCGCCAAAAGCATCAAATTACCAAGACTCATACTACTAAGTCGATCCCCTGCCCGACCGTCTAATCGATACGCAACAATCTTTGAAAGTAAATAATCTTGATACGTTTCACTTGAAGCTAAAGCCAACAGAGCCTTTCGCAAATCAGACATGGGCGACACCCCATACACCGTTCGTTCCACAATCGCAGGACCACCACTATCCATTGACGTAATAATTGCTGAAATTTTATATTGATCTTTAAGCTGACGAAGTGCACCCAAAACCGACGACATTCCCGTTCCCCCACCAATAGTTACAACACTAATTTTTTCTTTTGGGTCTGTTATCTCTCGTTTATTGTCCCAAACCATGTAGGTTTATTATACTCACTTTATATTGACAATACGCGCACTTCTTTTTCAATAAACTCATCAAGATTGCCATCCAACACGCCCGCGGCATCCGAAACCTCAGCATTAGTACGATGATCTTTTACCATTTGATACGGATGCAAAACGTAGGATCGAATCTGATTACCCCAACCTGGAACGGTGTACTTTCCCCTAAGTTTGTCTTCCTTTTCCTTACGCTGAGACTCATAGAGGGTTGCAAGTTTTCCTTTAAGCATCTGCAGGGCAATCTCTTTATTTTTATGTTGTGATCGTTCTGTTGTTACTTTGAAGGTAATCCCCGTTGGTTTGTGGGTAATCCGAACCGCTGTTTCAACTTTATTCACATTTTG
>CAYZXG010000042.1:0-6584 GCA_964482365.1 uncultured Candidatus Saccharibacteria bacterium
ATATATTCTGTTACACTTTCTATTTCAGCATCAGTTACATATACCCCTTGAATACGCCGTGGTTTACCTGCATCGGGTGGTAGAAAGAACATATCACCTTTGCCAAGAAGTTTCTCAGCTCCAACAGTATCGAGGATGACGCGTGAATCTGTTCCAGAAGATACATTTAATGCTATTCGAGCGGGAACGTTTGCCTTTATAAGCCCTGTGATGACGTCTACGCTTGGTCGTTGTGTAGAAAGCACCATATAGATACCAGTTGCACGAGCCTTTTGTGCGATACGGGTAATGAGCGATTCCATCTCGTTTGCCGCAAAGGCCATAAGGTCTGCAAGTTCATCAACGATGATTATGATGTAAGGTAGTATTTCGGTATCGGTTTTCTCATTAAAATCATCAAGGTTGCGAACTGATAATTGTTGAAAGAGACGATAGCGTTTCTCCATCTCTTCAACGGCCCATTTAAATGCACTAACCGTCTTATCGGGATCAACAATAACGGGTGTTTGAAGATGTGGAGTGCCGTTATATTGTGTAAGTTCGACACGCTTTGGGTCAACCATAATAAAACTTACCTCTTTTGGTGTTGCGCGGAAGAGTATCGAGTTGATTATGGAGTGAATGAGGGCAGATTTACCCGAACCTGTTGATCCTGCAACAAGAATATGTGGCCACTTTTTTATGTCAGAAATGACTGGTTTTCCCGTAACGTCTTCACCCAGTGCGACCGCGAGTTTTGATGGATTATTAATCATCTCGGGGGAATTAAGCATCTCTTTTAGTGTTACGAGAGCAAGGTTCATGTTCGGCACTTCGATACCAACTAATCTTTTTCCCGGAATAGGTGCTTCAATTCGGACACTTCCAGTAGGTGAAGCAAGTGCCAGCGCTAGATCATTTTGTAAACTAGTAATTTTGCTACTTCTGGTTCCTTCTGCAAGGTCAATCGCATATTGAGTTACTGAAGGGCCAACATTGACTTCTGCGATACGTGCTTGAATACCAAAGTTATTCAGTGTTCGTTCAATAACTTGAGCGTTCTTTTCAATACTTGGGTAGTCTGTTGATACATCTTTTGGATCAGAAAGTAATGAAAGCGGTGGGGGACTGTAAGGTATTTCTTCTACGATATCAAGGCTACGTGGTGTTGACCCAATAGCTCTCGTTGCATGTTGATGTGTGGTCGCTTCTTGTTGTTGGTCATCAATAATTTCAATCGTTGGTTTATTCCCGCGATTATTTATTACCGTCTCAACAACAGCAGTGGGTTCGGAAGCAGTCTGTTCGGTTGGTGGTAAGACAGATTCTTTTTTCTTTTGAAACGTTTGGATTCTTTGGCGTAGAGCCGTTGCGAGGGTATGGATTTTTTGTAGAACATTTTCAAGTGGAGTATCAAAAATTACAACTATCGACATACATGTAATAGTAAGTGCAGTTATGAAGCTTCCTACCGGTGTAATAATTTTAGAAAGTGGGTGAGAGATCATTGTTCCAATCTCGCCACCAAGACGTGAAGATATTGTTCCGAGTAACATGAGTAAACCGCCATTAAGAAGTAGCGAACCCCACATGATCCTGGGTTGTGCAAAAGGTAGTGTGAGTTTAGTTAAATTGAAGCCAGCAATAATAAGTGTAAATGGAATTGAAAAAGCTACTACTCCAAACCATAGGAAAAAGTAGTCGTATAGTAGATTATTCACGCCAGAAAATGCTCCAAAGTATGCAATTAATAGTAGTATCCCGAGAAAAATAAAGAAAAGAGCGATTACCGATTGAACACTTTGTGATTTAATTTGAGGTTTCCACCAACGTTTTTTTCTTCGGGGCATAGTATCACTTATTATACACGTAAAACTAGCGTCGAAATAGACCCTAACTATGAAATTTCTTCAGTGTTCTCGTTTCCAGTAGGGATCAGACGTCCAATAATGACATTTTCTTTTAGTCCTCGTAGGTAGTCAGTTTGTTGCCGTTCATTTACAGCTGCTGATGCAAGTACGTTTGTGGTTTCTTCAAAAGATGCTGCTGAAAGCCATGAGTCGGTAAGAAGAGCAACTTTACTGATACCAAGAACAGTTCGAACTCCTGTTGCAGGTTCTTTGCCTTTTTCTTTAAGCTCGCGATTGATTTCATTAAGTTCACTTACCGTTACGTACTTACCAGGGAGATAGTCAGCATCACCAGCATCTTTAATTCGGACTTTACCAGTCATTTTACGGATGATAATTTCAATATGTTTGTCGTTGATTGTAACTCCTTGACTTTTGTACACATATTGGATTTCTCGAAGGAGATACGTTTGTGCTGCAAGAACCCCTTGCAATTCTCGGATTGTTGTTACATCACGATATCCTTCTGTCAGAGGATCGCCGGCAACAATAACGTCGCCGATTTTAACAACAATATCGCTTGCATTAGGTATGAGATATGAAATCTCTTCGCTTTTATCTTTGGGTTCGATTGAAATTTTCGCTTGTGTGTCTTTTTCATTTTTTATCGAAGCAACAATACCGCTTATTTCAGAAATAATCGAAGCGTGCTTTGGAATTCGGGCTTCAAACAGTTCTTCGACACGTGGTAATCCCTGAGTTATTTCCTTTTTAGCAACACCACCACGGTGTTTACTATGGAGGGTTAACTGAGTGCCAGGTTCACCAATACTTTGAGCGGCAATAACACCTACGGTTGTACCCAACTCGACCATTTTGCGGGTAGCAAGGTCTTTTCCGTAGCAAAGTGAGCAAATGCCATATTTTGATTCACAGGTAAGTGTGCTTCTAATTGGTACTTCGAGTATCTCTGCCGCAACGATATTTTTTGCTGTGTCAGGAGTAATAAGCTCATTTGCGCGTACTAAAATCGTTCCTTTAGCGTCAGAAATATCTTTCCACGCAACACGTCCTTCGATTCGCTCAGATAATGGCCAATCTTCGACCGATTTGTCGTCTACTACTACTAAACCATGTCGAGTACCACAATCATGTTCGCGTATGATAACTTCATGGGCAACGTCTGCAAGTCGTCTCGTTAAATATCCTGCATCTGCAGTAAGGAGTGCAACGTCGATAAGACTCTTTCTTCCGCCGATCATATTTAAGAAGCCTTCGAATGCGGTTTGACCCTCAAGAAACGCCGTAGTAATAGGAGTTTCTTTAATCATTCCTTGTGAGTCAACCATTAATCCACGCATACCTTCAACTTGTCGTATGGTTTCTGCATTAACTTTAAACGCCTTCGATTTTTGCATCATTCCTACAACACTATGTTCATCACGTTTCGCTGTGACGATTTCGGCAACTTCATTGGTTGCTTTTTCCCAAACGGAAATGACCTGTGTGTATCTTTCACGAGGGGTCATAAGTCCCATGTTGAAATTCGAATCTATTTCATCAATCTTCTCATAAGACTTTTTGATTATGCCTGCGCGTTCTTTTGGTATTTCGAAGTCAAACAAAGAGTAGGAAGCACCAGCTTTAGTTGCGTACTCTTGACCATAATCCTTAAATCGATCAACCATGCTACTTGTCTCATTTTCACCATATTCATCAAAACATTGCGCAATAAGGTTTCTCATCAAGTCTCGATCAACAGGTTTGTTGATGAATCTGAGTTTTTCTGGAAGCAATAAGTTGAATATAATCCTTCCGGGAGTAGTGAGTAATTCTTTGCCGTTGTAAGGGACGGTGACGGGAGTATGTTCGTCAAGTGCTCCGTTGTTGTAAGCCGAGATTGCTTGTTCAAAACTGTAAAATCGCAACCCTTTGTTTTCTGTGTCTTCGCTGAGTAATGTTAGGTAATATAAACCAAGTGAGATTTCATTCTTAAGGTCGACAATTGGTTGTCCGTGGGAGAGTTTTAACAAGTTGTGCGGCGTGAGTAACCGTTCTTTGGCCTCGGTGATTGAAGCTTTTGACAAAGGTACGTGAACTGCGAGTTGGTCTCCATCGAAGTCACCTGCAAAGCTCCCAACGATTGAAGGGTGAAAAGTTATAGCTTTACCTTCAATCAGTATTGGATAGAATGCCTGAATGTTCTGTCGATGCAGGGTAGGCGCTCGGTTAAGTAAAACGGGATGATCTTTTGTTACCCGCTCTAAAATATCCCAGACCTCGTCGCCGCGTTGTTCGAGAACGTGCTTTGCGCTTTTAAGGTTTGGAGCCAGTGCTTCCATGATAAGATCGCGTAATACGAATGGTTTGAATAGTTCAAGGGCCATTTCTTTTGGTATACCTACTTGGTCAATTTTTAAGTTTGGTCCGACAACGATAACACTTCTTCCTGAATAATCTACGCGTTTACCCAATAGGTTTTGTCGAAAACGTCCTTGTTTACCTTTAAGCATTTCAGAAAGACTTTGTAGATCTTTTCTTACACGGGTCGTGGTGTGTGATCCTTCTATAAGGGAGTCGACAGCTTCTTGAAGCATTCTTTTTTCATTTTGAAGAATAATGTCTGGAGCGCCTAACTGAATTAAATCGCCAAGTCTATTGTTACGATTAATAACGCGTCGATATAGATCGTTGAGATCGGATGACGCAAATCTTCCACCAGGTAACTGCACCATAGGACGAAGCTCTGGTGGGATTACCGGTAGTGCCTGAAGAATCATCCAGGTCGGATCAATGTTTCCATCATGTAAACCTTTAAGTACCCGTAGGCGTTTGAGTGCTTTTGCACGTCTGGCCTTTGACTTTCCGGTCATTATTTTTCTTAGTATGCCAATCTCTTTGCCGATATCTACCATGGACAGTGCTTTGTGTACTATCTCTGCGCCCATTCCGGCCACAAAAAATTCATGTGCACCCCAGAAACGTAACTCATTCATCTCTGCTTCACTCACAACTGAAAACGTGCCAATGTTTGAAATGAGTTCTTTAACTTCTTTAAAAGATGTATCGAGTTGATCTTGGTCTGTTATTAATTCTTCACGAAGATAGAGAGCACGTTTTTTGTGATCATTTTTGAGGTTTTCAATTTGAAGCTCGTCTGAGTCGGCAAGAGTCTTTTTTGCGCTGATTGTTTTGACTTTTTCAGTCATCGCACTTTCGGCTTCCTGAATAATCTGTGTTGTTTCTTTTTCTAACTCCTCCTTTTTTTCCTGAAGTTCAGCTTCTAGTTGTGTGATAATTTCTTGGCGTTTGTCCTCATCAATATCGGTAACAAGGTATTGAGCAAAATAGATTACAGACTCGAGGTCTTTAAGTCCAACATCAAGTATGGCTGGTAACTTGTGCGGTGTTCTTCTAAAGAACCACGTGTGTACGACAGGGGATGCTAATTGAATGTGACCCATTCGCTCTCTTCTTACGCGCGAATGTGTTACCTCAACACCGCATTTATCACAAACAACACCTTTGTATCGTTGGCTTTTGTATTTTCCACAGTAACACTCGTAGTCTTTTGTTGGTCCAAAAATTCGTTCATCAAATAAACCATCTTTTTCTGGTTTAAGCGTGCGGTAATTAATCGTTTCTGCTTTAGTTACTTCCCCATATGACCATGATCGAATGTCTTCGGGTGAAGCAAGTCGAATTTTTAATGCGGTAAAGTCTGTACTGTGCATATGTGTTAATCCTTCTCTTCTGAAATTACCGGTTCAACTATGTTAGGTGATTCATCGCCATCGGTTTGTTTTTCAGTTACTATGTTATCTTCCGCACTCGCGTCAACAGGTTGCTCAGATGCTTCTTCAAGTGGGCGATCGTCTGCAAGTGTCGCTGACTCTATTATGCGAGATGCGTCAATACCCACTCCGCCTCGTTCCTTAGTGATTGCCTCAACAGACAGACAAAGCGAATTTAGCTCCTTTATGAGAAGTTTAAAAGCCTCAGGGAGTCGAGCTTCGGGGATCGGTAGACCCTTAATAATTGCTTCGAATGCTTTGGCTCGGCCAACAACGTCATCACTTTTTATGGTAAGCATTTCTTGCAAGATATGGGCAGCACCGTATGCCTCCAAAGCCCAGACTTCCATTTCTCCGATGCGTTGTCCACCCATTTGTGCTTTACCACCTAACGGTTGTTGTGTTACAAGACTGTAGGGTCCTGTTGAACGAGCATGAGCTTTATCGTCGATTAAGTGGTGGAGTTTCATTATGTTTGTGTATCCTACCATGACACGATGCTTAAATTTTTCGCCTGTGCGTCCATCAAACAAGTCAACTTTTCCATCACTGGGTAATCCAGCTTCTGCTAGTTTGCGTGATATTAGAGTCGGGTCGATGCGATCGAATGCAGGTATGGCATAGTGTTCTCCGAGTTTTTTACCTGCCCAGCCAAGGTGAGTCTCGATAATCATCCCGATGACCATACGTGAAAGAATAGATCCAGGGTTTAGTATGACATCTATCGGAGTACCATCTTCCATGTAGGGAAGATCCTCTTCTGGAACAATCTTTGCTACGATACCTTTTGAAAAGTGTCTGCCTGAAATTTTATCTCCAACTGAGATTTTTCGTTTTTGCGCAACACGTACTTTTATGCTTTTGAGAACACCAGGTCCAAGTTCATCGCCGTGATCTTTGTCAAGAACGGTGATTGAAAGAATGGTTCCCTAATCGCCATGGGGGAGCCGCAAGGATGTAT
>CAYZXG010000042.1:6594-9159 GCA_964482365.1 uncultured Candidatus Saccharibacteria bacterium
TTTCGCGAGCTTTTTCTCCAAATATCGCGCGCAACAATCTTTCTTCGGCAGTTAACTCTTGTTCGCCTTTAGGTGCTATTTTTCCAACAAGGATATCGCCTGCTTTTACTTCTGCACCAAGAGTAACAATGCCACTTTCGTCAAGATTTGCAAGGGTATCTTCTGACACATTTGGAATATCTCGTGTTACTTCTTCATTTCCAAGCTTTGTGTCCATAACGGATGCAACGTATTCTTTGATGTGAATACTGGTAAGTTCATCGTCTTTAACTAAACGTTCTGAAATTGCGATCGAGTCCTCATAGTTGTAACCACCCCATGGCATGTACGCTACAAGAAGATCCTTTCCTAGAGCGAGCTCGCCATTTTGTGAGGAGGGACCATCAACCAACACTTGGCCTTTTGTAACTTTTTCGCCTTTTCTTACAATAGGTGTGTTGTTGTAGCATGAGTTGTCGTTTGTTCTTCGAAATTTTGTTAGGTAATATACGTCTAAATTACGATTTTCGGCTCGAACCTCTATTCTTTCGCCATCAACATACTCGATAGTTCCATTGTTGTCGGCAACAACACTTCTACCTGTTGCTGCAATAACATGTGGTTCGATTCCGGTTCCAACTATTGCCGCCTTTGAGGTAATCAGTGGAACTGCCTGTTTTGACATGTTCGAGGCAACCTGAGCGCGGGCTCCCGCATCAGAAGAGATAAACGGGATTGATCCCGATGAAACTCCTGTCATAACTGCGGGATGTGCGTCAACAAGATCGATGTCCTTTGTGTATGCAAAAATAAAGTCACCTTTGTGTCTTACAGGTGCGCGATCAGTAGTAATCATTCCCTTTTCGTCGGTTGAAATCGTTGCCTCAGCAATCTTAAACTGTTCCTCCAAGTCAGCAGTAAGATAGGTTATTTCGTCAGTTATGTAGGCTTTGCCACCCTTGTGTTCAACTTTTCTATAAGGAGCTTCAAGAAAACCAAACTCATTTACCCGTGCATAGGTAGCGAGTTGGTGATTTAGACCAATGTTGGGACCTTCTGGAGTCATGATTGCGTCAACGCGTCCATAATGACTTGGTTGTACGTCTCGAACAGCAATTCCTGCTCTGTCACGAGTAAGACCCCCAGGACCAAGTGATGATACGCGACGCAAATGTTCAAGTTCAGATAAAGGATTTGTTTGATCCATATAGTGTGAAAGCTGGCCGGAACCAAAAAATTCGTTCATTGAAGCTACGATAGGTCGTGCATTCACCAGAATATTTGGAGTAAGTGTAACGGTTGGATCTGCAATGGAAAGGCGATCTTTTATGTTGCGCTCAAGACGGATAAAACCAATTCTAAATGCTTGTTGTGCAAGCTCTCCTACGCTTCGCACTCGTCGATTTGAGAGATGGTCGATATTATCGGGATCTCCCTGCGTTTGGTTAAGAACAATGAGGTTGTAGATTGTGTTTAATAGGTCTTCGTGTCTAAGAAGATAGTTTTTGGGATCATCATGCGAGAAGTCTGTTTTAAAACGCTTATTCACGTGGTATCTACCTACACGTGATAATGAAAAACGGCGTGGATCCATGAACATGCCGTAAAAGTAATCGGCTGCGTTTTCTAGGATTCGTGGATCTCCGGGTCGCATGGTGCCATAGATTTCGAGGAATGCCTCCTCCTGGTTTTCAGTCACATCGGTTTCAAGCGTTCGAGCAATATAATCTTCTTCGGGTGAAAGTTTTAAGTCTGCACATGCCTCAATAATATCTTTGCGCTTAATTCCGAATGCTTTTAGGAGTGTTGTTGCTGAGATTTTCCGTCCTCGATTTATTCGAGCAGTAAAGGTGTTGTTACGGTTTGTTTCTATTTCAATCCAAGCCCCACGTTCAGGTCGAATTGCAGCCTTATAGAGGTTTTTATGAAGACGGTTACTAAACTCTGCTTCAAAAAAGATACCCGGTGATCTGGTAAGTTGGTGAACAATGACGCGTTCTGTTCCGTTAATAATAAATGAACCGCGTTTGGTCATGAGGGGCAATTCTCCAAGATATACATCTTGAGTAGTCTTTTTTCCAGTTTCTACGTTTGTGAGAGTTCCTTGTGCAGAGATTCGTGCTCCGTAGGTAAGACCTTTTTCAATTGCGTCTTCCCAGGTAACTTTTGGATCCTCAACGTTAAGTTTAGTTAAGGCAAGTGAGTAATTTTCGTCGGTATAGTCAACAATAGGAGAGATTTCATCGAGAACTTTTGAAAGACCTTCTTCGATAAACCATTGATAAGATTCGAACTGAACACTTGCTAGGTTAGGAACCGCAATGGGTGAGTGCACACTAGCGGTGCCTATTTGGATTCGATCTGTAATTTTTTTGACCATGCGCAGATTTCGGATACTGTTACAATATAACACGCATGTCAACCCCCTCTTACGCTTGCAGATTATGCAAAAAGGGTTTTTATACGCTCATATTTTTACCCATCCGTGATCAAGAGTTAGTATCCCACAAACTAAAACCTTATGCAAGTAACAGTCTTACCTAACCAATAATGGTACTGAATGAGGTTGTGCAACCAGAGGAAAAA
>CAYZXG010000043.1:0-9016 GCA_964482365.1 uncultured Candidatus Saccharibacteria bacterium
CAAAATGAGCGGTTGGGAATGTGGTAAATACCAACCGCTTATTTGAACAGTGCCTTAATCTTGGAAATTGCAAACCTATAGCGAGAAATCGTTGGTGAGTCTTGAGTAGAAAAAATTCGGCAACGCAAAAGGTTGCATACAACCTCGCGTAGCACTGCAAAACTCTATGTTCCTGTTGCGCCTAGGCTTACATTCACAAAGATTTTTGCATGGTGGGTGATCCAGGACTCGAACCTGGGACCCTCACGGTGTAAACGTGATGCTCTAGCCAACTGAGCTAATCACCCCCAACAAATGCTTTCTCATTATAACCTACTGTTTCTGAAATAACCCATCGGTGTTTGACGCGAGTATTGGGTTTTACTTATCGAATATCGATTTACGTTTTACGAATTACTCATTACCCATAAACCTATTTCCTAAACTTTCCCATCACCCAATCGAATTCGTTCTGCCAATTTCGATCAGGGCAGCTCCATCCAGGACTACCTGCTGCAGGACGCGCACTTGCTTCCAAGTCACGTATTCCTATAACAAAATAATCACCTCTTGTTGCATCACAACCATATGAACCCGCAACGTACCGGTAGTAGTCGTAATTACCACACCCTGTTGTTGATGAACTGTCTAAGCTTGGATCACGAGGCGCCGACTCTAAATAACCATCAGTAACCAGAGGATCAACCCACGAAATCCCATCGCCGTCGGTATCTTCACGAGAAGAATCCCAACCACCGCAGTTTGGACTACCTTCACCATACGAATGAGTTGTACCAGGATAATTTCCGTTATCAACCCAATACCGTATGACTGCATCTTTTACTTCCTTTACTGTTGATAACCGTACACTGTCACGGCCTTTTTGGAGAGAACCTTGAAATGATGCAATACCGATGCCGGCAAGTAGTCCAATAATTACAATTACGACTAACAGTTCTATAAGTGTAAACCCTTTGGTTTTAGTGTGATGAATGATGCTCATGGTTTGAATTTTCCATCTGCATCAGGGCAGGACGATGTCGCATCCACATCACAACGTGCATTTCCAACGGCGTAATTTTTACCGTAGCGGTCAACAGTTCCATTTGAACCGGTACCATTGCATGTTTTTTTAGCGTCGGAAATACCTTCGGGTGTTGGGTTTTCTAAGGTTGCGGAAAGTCCGTACACATTGCCACCTTCACAGATGTATAGCATATATCCCGGGCGTTGCGTTGGATCATCCACCAGTGGTTTTTCAACGAGGCCATCATCATACAAACCTCGTGTTACCGCTTGCACATAATAGGTGCCAGGACCAGTTTCATATCCTGCCCATCCGCATCCACACTTTGTTGCGCTCCAACCAGCACCATAATCGCTTAGTCGATACGTTCCGTGGTCAAGATAATATCGCTCAAGTGCTTGGCTAATCTCTTTTAAATCGGATCTTCTTTGTGCATCACGGGATTTTGATATGGCGCCGGTAAATGACGCAATTCCTATACTGGATAATAATCCAATGATAACGATTACGACCAAAAGTTCTATGAGTGTAAATCCGTATTTTTTCATGTGATTAGGGCATTGGTTGTTCTGCATTAATGAGCTCATTGGTGGGTTGTGTTGTTTTTGGAGCTATAGATGAAGAAATCAGAATTATTGTGCCAACAATTCCAACGAGAATTATGGTCACAAGTACCGTTTGGGCTATTTTATGATTGCCAAGTATTCGTTCAAGAAAGTTTGTCATAGGTATGCTCTACCAAGGTTTAAGGACACTTTTTGCTAAACCCAAGTGTTACGACAACATCATCAGCGGTTCCAAGGAGACTATCCGGGCCAGCAGATCGAATGACATCTTTCCTGCAGGGTGTTGCTGCCCATTCCCATTCGTTCTCATCAATTAAATAGGGACCTCCCCATGGGTCACGAATATTGTTGGTTACGCCGGTTACCACTCCATCGGTAGCTTGTTCAATTTTTGTAATTGCGCTAAGTGCTATGGTATAACACGAGTTTGTTGTGGCAATGTCTTTTAGGTTCATGCTTCTGCAGGCACAATCAGAACACCAGTTTCCTGTAATTTGGCCAAGATATTTGTCGGTTGAAATATGCGCGATGCGTATGGAATCTCGTAAATCCTTAAGGTAAGTTTGAGCCTCTGCAACTTTTGCTTTGGTTATTGTGCCAGTGTAACTTGCGAGTCCAATACCTGAGAGAATTCCAATAATTACGATAACTACCATTAGTTCAATAAGGGTAAAGCCAAAGTGCTTTGGAATAATTTTTTGCATGAGTTAAAATTACCACAATAGAATTGCTTTGCAAACCATGTAGGTAGAGATGAGTTTTTCCAAAAACTCAAACAAACCCGTAGGGTTTGAGGGTGGTTAGCTCAGTTGGTAGAGCGCTACGTTCACACCGTAGAGGTCGACAGTTCGAGTCTGTCATCACCCACCACACAAGTTGCATGAGTACATGCATACATGTTTAGGACTTTGCATAGCAAACTCCACAGGGGTAAAACTTTCGTTCTTGCAAATATAGTACAATCAAAACGTATGAAAGCACCTGCCCCGCTTAAGGTTCAAAAACTCGACTTTCATCAAAGAGAAGGTCTTATTGAAAGATTAAAAGAAGAAAGCAAAGCTTCGCATGGGTTTTATTTATTTCTTTCGCTGTCGGTCATCATTACAACATTTGGACTTCTTCTTAATTCAGCGGCCGTAATTATTGGTGGAATGATTATTGCCCCACTGCTCTATCCTCTCATCGGTGTTGGTATGGCAGTTGTTACAAATAGCCATTCTTTGTTAAAGCACACGGTTGGACTTATTATTAAAAGTACAATTGTTGTGGTGGTTTTGTCGTGGATCGTAACCTTATTTACACCGTTTAATGAAGTTACTAACGAGATTTCAATTCGTACAACGCCAACCCTTATTGACCTTATTGTTGCTCTTGCTTCGGGTGCAGCAGGCGCATATGCAGTCTCTGAAAAAGAACGATTTGCGTCACTGACCGGTGTTGCTGTTGCTGCAGCACTCGTTCCCCCTCTTGCCATCACCGGATTTGCGATTGCCACAGGAAATTATGAGCTTGTGTGGGGTTCGTTTATTCTATATGCGGCAAATCTCATATCGGTTATTGTTGCATCGAGTGTTGTTTTTTCGCTGCTTGGTTTTCCAAAAGTAAAAACAAAAAAGAACAAAAAAGATGTGACGCGTAACGTAACCATAACCCTAGCATTTTTCATGGTTATCCTTTTTGTCTTGTCGATGTTTTTTTACAACGCAATTACCAACATGAACCGTCAGAAAATTGTTGAGCAAACGGTAAAACTTTTTCTGGAAGATTATAAAGATGCGCGACTTATTTCTTTGAGCGAGAAACAAAACGTAGATCGTTATATAATAAGTGTAATGGTTCAAGCCCCGTCAAGTTTTTACCAAGGTGCAACGAGTAGACTCGAGTCTGATATCGAAGATAAATTGGGATACGATATTGATCTGAAGTTTTTTTCAATACCCGTAATTCAAGTTCAATAATGCAAACACAACACAAAAAACGATCTCCCGTTTCTTTAGGTAAAGCAGTATTTTTATTGCCCGCATGGCTTGGTATGAGTGTTGTCGTGATGTATGTTTTTGTTTTACTGTTAGCGAATGACGATATGAAATCCCCCCCTATTGCGCTCGTTGAGCCGCAGCAAGAAGCGTATCATCTGTTTACTTCGGTACCTGAGCAAGGAACAGTGTTGGGTCAGAGAATATCATCTGCTGATTTGCGCGTAGTTAAACTGTCGGCGTTTCTTGCCCATTATCGTTCACCTATGCCTGCCCAAACATTTATTACAGCAGCAGATACATACAATCTTCCGTGGACTCTTTTGCCTGCAATCGCATGCAAAGAAAGCGGATGCGGGCGCGCTATTCCAAAAGATAGCTTCAATGCATTTGGTTGGGCGGTGTATACGGGTCAAAATTCTGGTGCAAACTTTTTATCGTGGGATGAGGGAATTGATCGAGTCGCCCGTGGATTGCGAGAGGAATATTATAATCGTGGTTTTGATACCGTTGAAAAAATTGAAACAAAATATACGCCTCCAAGTGCAACAACCCATCATAAATGGTTAGAAGGCGTAAGATATTTTATGAATTCGCTTGAAACGTGGGAGTCGTAAATCCCGCCTCACCGGCGGGCAGGCGTAAATCGTAATTCGTAATTGGTAACTAGCAACTACTCGAGGTTTTTAGTGAGGGCCGTAAGGTATTCTTTAAAATCGCCATTAAAATCTTCATCTTGAAGGGCGCACTCGATTACCGTTTGTAGATAATTATTAGGATCGCCTGTAGTCTTCCATTGACCCGAGATCGGTTTCACTAACACTTTATGCTGCTTCGCCATTCTCCATATTGCGTCAACCATCCACAGCTCATTGTCTTTACCAAAGTTTTTTTATCAGGTGACAAATATTTTTTAATCATGGGTGTATAGAGATAGCGGCCAAAACTTACAAGGGTTGAAGGCGCATCTTCTTTCGTAGGTTTTTCTATGATTGAGTCGAGTTCATTTTGTGTTCCCTCTCTTAGTTTTACAATTCCGTACCTGGTAACATCAACGTTTGGAATATCTTGTGCAGCTATAATAGCCATCACGTCATCATCGGACGCTAAATATGTGTCTACTAATTCTTTACACGTTGATTTTCCGACAATTACATCGTCAGCTTGAACATGAAGAAACGGTTCGTCTCCAATATATGGAAGTGCGGAAATAATAGGAGAAGCTGTGCCATAGGGAAGATTTTTATTCTGCGCTATAACGATAATATTTGGCAGACTGTAGACGTTTCGAATTTTTTCAAATCGTGCAGGTTTATTTTGTTTTACGAGTTGTTCGTGAATGTGTTGTGAGTTGTTGTGAAAATAATCATCATAAATAGCTCTTCCCTCTTCGGTCGCAACAAGAATAATTTCGGTTATACCGGCTTCCATGCATTCTTCAATCACGATCTGAGTGATGGGTTTATCGATAATGGGTAGCATGCATTTGGGAACGGTTTTGGTGACCGGGAAAAATCTGGTCGCGTATCCCCCATCGGTAACAACTGCTTTTCTAACGGGTTGTTTCATATATTATGAATTGTATCTCTTACGCATACAGTGCGCAAATAAATTACTGGTAAACTTATGACGTTTCTTTTTTGATGAATGCGAGAAGATCATCGCGCAAATCGTCTCGTTTAAGAGCGAACTTAAACGTTGTTTGCAAATATCTAAGTGGGTCACCCGTTGTGAGCCATTCCCCCTCAATTGGTTGTGCTATTACTGATTTCCCTTGTTGCGCGAGTGCGTTAAGGACATCAATCATCCAAAACTCACCATCCTTTCCGGTGTTCATTTTTTGTGCTTCGATCATCACATCGTTGGTGAGTATGAGTCTACCGAACTGCGCCATATTTGATGGTGCTTGTCCAAAAGGAAGTTTTTCTGCACCACTTTCAATCTCGAAAGGAATAAGAGGACTCTTTCTATATTTTACTGTTCCGTATCGTTTCACATCTTCGTTTGCGACTTCTTGGACAGCCAGAACTGCTGACGGGTGATATTTTTCGTACACATCGATCAACTGTTTAGTGACTGGGGTTTTGGCAAGAGTAACATCATCACCCGACATGTACACAAATGCTTCATCTTTGTCAATCAGGTTTTGAGCTACAAGGATTGGAGTTGCGGTGCCGTAGGGTAGATGCTTTTTTTGGCGTACATATATAAAGTTTGCCATCTTGGGTATGTCGCGGATTATTTTGAGATGATCAGTTTTTCCATTTTCTTCAAGTACATGTTCGAGCTCAAGGTTGTTGTCAAAGTAATCTTCCATAATATGTTGACCTGCGCGAGTTACGAGGATGATGTCGGTTATGCCCGATGCAACTGCTTCTTCAACTAAGTAATGAATGATCGGTTTATCGATAATTGGAAGCATCTCCTTTGGTAGATTTTTTGTTGCAGGTAAGAAGCGTGTTCCATAGCCAGCAACTGCAATGACCGCTTTGGTAATCGGGCGATATGGGTTTAGGACCATGTAGGCGTAATTGTATATCTTGTATTCACAGCGCGCAAATGCGAAGGATTATTCTACGACAACGGTACCAGTCTGTGAAAGATTTCTTTCGTTGTGGTAGGTGTATGTACCAGTTTTAGTTATTGTTAGTGCCTGTGCGGTATTAGGTTCAAGTATGAGGGAAAACTCACCATTGGTAATTGCGCGGTTGCCATTGTGATGTGGATGAGGGTCTACGGCAATTTCAACGACCTCATCAGAATTATTTTCCCACACTAAAATTCCGCTTTCAGTACTGTTGGGATATGTGGTTACTGCCTTAAAAGTTTTAACGTTTGGTTCAAACCCATTCGATGTGTACGCAATGTAATTATTGTGAGGAGTTGCGCCGATTCCAAATTCGAACAAAACATCTTCTCTCATTGCTTCATAATCGATAGGAGGGGTAATTTTTTGTTGATACTCCATCCCGAGCAAAAATCCGACGAGTGGTAGTGATATGAATAATATTGCAAACAGAGTTTTTGAGAGTGTTGTTACGGTTGTTAATTGTTTTGATAGTTTCACCGTATCATTATAACAAAAATGCCAAGACGATTCCTGGTTTCGTTTGGTTTTGGACTAGCTATATAGGTGCATAGACTTTTCTCAGACAGTAAAGCGTTCGATCCAAAGATTGTTGTATAATTCAATCATGAAGACTTGCAGTTTTGAGAAAATCTTTGGTGACAAAAAACGCGTGATGTTTGTGTACGCTCATCCTGACGATGCTGAGGTTTTTAGTGGTGGGCTCATTGCTAGGCTTACTGCTGAAGGTAAACAAGTCAGAATAGTCAAAACTACCGGTGGAGATAAAGGTTCGCGAGATATGGACATCTCCCAAGATGAGTTAGCAAAAACCAGAAAAGCTGAAAATGAAAACTCGATGAACATTCTTGGTGTGAAACCCGAAGATAATGTATTTTTGGGGTATGAAGATGGAAGTGTGGAAAATAATCTAGAGGTCATAAAAAGTATCGCGTTTCAAATCAGGCAGTTTAAGCCAGATCTTTTAGTGACGCACAATCCTGAGGATGTGT
The DNA here is from genome assembly GCA_964482365.1 of uncultured Candidatus Saccharibacteria bacterium. Classification (GTDB taxonomy): domain Bacteria; phylum Patescibacteriota; class 4484-211; order 4484-211; genus CAYZXG01. Next base: position 7,128 of record CAYZXG010000043.1, read on the forward strand.
TTATTCGTTTTGATGAAGAGGAATCGTGGATCAATCATCGAGATCATCGTAATACCGGAAAATCAACGATTGATGCAAGTTACCCGTATTCACGTGATTTATTTTTTTCCCCTGATCAGTTAGGCATTGAAGGTGTTTCAAGTCACAGTGTTGCACAGTATCTTATTGTTGATCACTTTGATCATCCCGACATAGTATATTTTGATGTTACTATGTATCTCAATACAAAAATTAAAGCCCTATCGTGTCATGGATCGCAGTTTTCTCGTGAACACGCACAATCAACGGCAGAGTTTTTTGCGCCGGAAGAAAATGAAAAACGATTGGAAGGTTTTAGGTATGTTTGTGCAGATTAGTTTTGGTTTATGAAGATTTTTAATACACTCACCAAACAAAAAGAGGAGTTTGTGCCGATTGATGAAAACAAGGTTAACCTGTTTGTGTGTGGACCTACGGTCTATGATTACCCACATTTAGGCCATGCAAAAACGTATACGCAGTTTGATTTTATTGCCAAATATTTGAGGTACAAAGGGTACGACGTGTTTTATCTGCAAAACATTACTGATCTTGACGATAAAATTATTCAGCGAGCAGCTGATGCACATACTGATTGGAAAAAACTGTCCGAAGCGTTTCGAGTGATTTACGTTGACAACATGCGCCAGCTTCATATTGACAGTGTGACTGAATACGCAAAGGCAACTGATTTTATCCCCCAGATCGTGTCGCAGGTCAAACGTTTGATGGAAAAGGGTTACGCGTACCAGATCAGTGACGGTATTTATTTTGAGATTTCAAAATTTGCTGAATATGGAAAGTTGTCTAAGCGTTCTCAGTTGCAAGCCGAAGATGCAGTGTCTCGTATTGATGCAAGTGTCGAAAAACGCGGTGCAAACGATTTTTGTTTGTGGAAGTTTTCAAAACCCAACGAGCCATCGTGGGAAACTGAGTTAGGAAAAGGTCGTCCTGGTTGGCATATTGAAGATACGGCTATAACTGAACATTATTTTGGCGCGCAATACGATATTCATGGAGGCGCAACAGACCTTATATTCCCTCATCATGAAGCGGAAATTACACAGATGGAATCAGTTTCGGGTAAATCACCGCTTGTTAATTATTGGATGCACACAGGGTTTTTAAATATTCACGATGAGAAGATGTCAAAGAGCAAAGGAAACTTTTTGACGATTGATGATGCATTACTTAAGTATGATTACAAAACATTGCGGTACTTGTTTATAAGTAATCGATATAGAACCCAGATAAATTTTGATGAGACTTCGCTTGAACAAGCAAAGGCTTCGGTAACACGCATTAATGAATGTGTCTATAAACTTGATGCAGAACAGTCACCCGAGAAGGAGCATGCATTACTTGAAGACCTTAAAACGAGGGTAACAAATCATCTTGATGATGATTTTGATACGCCTCAAGCACTGGCGCGTATTTTTGAATATATTAAGGCCAGAAACAGTGATGGAATGGCAGGCATGTTAACGCTTGAATACTTTAAGCAACTTAATAGCTTTTTTGATTTTATTAGTTTTGATACTGGAGTTGTGTTTGATACGCACGTTTTAGATTTGATTGAGCAACGAGAAGAAAAGAGAAAAGCGGGAGATTACGATGGCGCGGATAAAATACGCGAGGAGTTGAAATCACAAGGGATTGAAGTTGACGACACAAAAGGCGGCGTTCGGTGGAAGAAGGTGTAATGTAATTTTTACAGTTTCGTTTGGTCAAGTCTAGTAAAGACAATGACGACAAGTAGTTCAAAGAGTGCAAAGGCAGCGTTTCTAGACATGGCCTCATGCTAACGTTTTTTTATCGGTATAATATGAGGAGATGGTTCAGAAACCTTAAGGTATAACCGTTTACGTGCA
>CAYZXG010000044.1:0-6204 GCA_964482365.1 uncultured Candidatus Saccharibacteria bacterium
TCGAACCCAAACCAAATCGCTTCCAAGTGTTGGTTTGCTTCGCTTAAAATATAATATTTTCCGAGCAAAGGTTCTAAAATAGTTTGTTGTAAAAACTTATCCGTGAATTCGCCAAGTCGAAATTGTGATTTATTAAAAATATAGTTTTCGGTCGCAGAACTACTCGTTTGCGTAGGATAAAACCAATTGCCGGTGTGGTAATAATCATAACCTGCAGCTGTAAGAATCTGGCCTACTTCGTGATTTCTAAATCCAGGGTAAATGATGTTTAGCTCACCGTTAACTTCTTTGGGATCTGCGTTCATTTTTTCAGCCAACTCATTTGCATATACCATGTTCAGCGTTGTACTGAGTGAATAAAGCGTATGGGGATAGTTTGTTCGCGCGTCGTAAGCTACATAAAACCCCATCTCTTCAAGCACGTCAGTATGGGCGCTATTGTCGTAATTAAAATACGTTTCTAAAACACCATTTGAGGCATATTTATCGAGCACAATATGGTAGATGTCTGGTAGATCATCCGAGATTATTGGACCATCAAAATTAACCTGGACCTTTCCTTTATACGCTACTTCTGAAACAACCACTTTCCCATCAAGCATTAGTCCCGCAAACAATATGAGATTGGAAATAATCATTACAAGTACAACAATATTGAGACTTTTGGTTACCGATTCAATACTATCCTTTGCTCTGATAACTAATAGAAGCACAGCAATTCCCAATACTCCCCACATCAATATAACAAGACTATCTTCACCAAACGTTTTCCCTGCAAGAGTTATCGACGGTTCGTCGAGTAGATTTTTAACATGTCCGTGCAAAAATACTGCAGATAGTGAATATGTTGTAAGAATCGCCGCTTTATCTTCTCGACGAAATATAGTCGTCCATACGACATAGAATACGAGTGCAATCAATAGTCCCAACAATAATGGCAGTAGGGTTTGTGATACATAGGCCTCTACAGCATTTTCAATGTAGTACGAAAAGACAAATACAAAAACCAATAAAAACGGGTATATTTTATTCTTTAAAATAGTTTGTATCATTTTCGTTTCATTAAATATAAGAATCTCTCTGACTCTGTAATATTGGTAGTTTTGATTATTTCATAAAAGGAACCAAAGTTTTTTTCAAAGGATTCTTTGTTATATGAGTCAAAGATATCCGCACGTGTCTGTAGTAACGTTTTTACATGACTGTCAGACTTGGGGACAAACTCAATAATAAGATTTTCGCTGATCGTTGAAAACATGCGTGCAATGTTTTTAAATGGAATGTTGTTCGAAATTGCGAGATGATGTATAAGAGCCAACGCCATAACAAGATCAACCCCATGCACACGATCCAAAAACGATTCGCGTTCCTGATTCAAAAGCCCAATTCCAGAAGGTGGATTCGTAATATCATTCATCATAACAACCATATTTGAGATATTTGTTTTTTTGATTTCTTGATAATTTGCCTCCACGGCAAGGGGATCGATATCGGTATTAATAACTAGCGTGGCTTTGTCAGTCAATATTTTTGAAAACTCTCCTACATTACCACCAATATCAAGTACAGAGTGCGGTTGTACCTGGTCCACATATTCAGAAATGAGTTGCTTTTTGTGTTGAAAACCACGTTTGGAGTAATTATGAAAATTGTAATAATCTCCCCATTCTGTTTTTACATCGTGTAATTTACATGAAGTCACTGCAGACTTTAAACTGGTAATAAAACCTAGAAGCTGATTATATGACATAGATTGAGTTGTTTTTTGTTTAATCTCATCGCTATGAACATGGGCATACTTATTTTGACTCCGGGCATGAAGATGAATATGAATTAATGTTCCGATATTAGTCCATGTTTTTAGTGGCAACATGCGGGATAAAACTTGCAGTGGAATACCATCTAAATACTCTGTCAGTATCTTATGTACGCCAGGATCAATATGCTTCATTAATAACAACGGGCCAAGAAAATGCTGACAAAACTGTTTGTACGCCACCCACGGTTTCTCTTCAAGAATCTCAAAAGAAAGAGTGTCCACAAAAACCGGCTTGCCTTTATGGAACTGAACGTTGTACGCTGTTGCATCCTTTAAAGACATTCCGAATTTCATCGCCGTCATCTGAATCTCAAGTGTCACCAAAGCTGCGTCTTTAAGTTGACTAAATGACCACTCATAAGGGTACGAAATGAATTCTATAAACCCAGGTTGTATGATTTTATACTGATGAGAAAACTCCTCAGTAAACGCAACCTCTTGATGGGGGATTAACAAACTTCGACTGGTAAGCTCTTCATATAAGCCCGAATTCATGAGAGTATCGTACTCATTTGAATAGCGCTGGTTTACACACCGATATATGTGATCGTCTTTCTGGAATATAAAACCACTGGGGTCTCGAAAAGAAGAGGGGTGATTATCTATCATCATGAGAATCTTTTTCTTCTTTTTTCCGGAATTGTCTAATACGAGCTTTAATGAGTTCTAGTTTCGAAGTAACAAAAAATATTCCACCAACAACACTTCCAATTAATAGTTGAAAAAGAATACTTCCGGTGCCTGGATCAAGATACGCAAAAGCATGTTGTGGGGCAATCAAAAATACAATAGTTAGTGTTAAAAATATCTTTACAATCATCAACGTTACGTTTATAACATAAATTCCATTAAAAAAACAGACTTCAGCCACTTATACATCGAAACTAAAGGTTTTGACGACTGGTCTTGAGTCTTGATTACTGATTGTGAAAAAACGAAAATAAAGTGCATCACGTTAGACACACATTCAGATACATAAGAAATTTTGCGTGGATTGATTACGGGCGTAAGGTTCCCGCAAATACCTGCCATGCTAACAGCGATTTTGCGACTAAACTTAATACGATGTATGCTTTTTCGCCATACAAATAATCTGACCATTTGCCGATTTTTTTGTATTGCAGAATCATGTTTACCGCAAAGCTATTGAAGAATAGAAAGATCGACACGTAAATCCAGTATACAAACGTTGGAATATTTCCGCCGCCGTACGTATCTGATCCATAGACATAAATGCCAAATATGATCCACGGCACAATACCTGCGATACAGCCGATAATATACGTCAACCAGTTGATCTGAGTTTTTCCTTGATTTTCTTTTGCCATCGTAAGGCCCAAAAGGTTCATAACTGCATTGAGTGCAAAGATCACAACAAGGCTCGAAAGGTCATAAATGCCGGAGAGCAAACTAATTGCAACCATCATGGTGCTAGCACTTAGCGCATATTCAAACCAACGTACTTTGTTTATGCCACGTTGCAGATCTTTCTCGTACGTTGTGCGATAAATTGTGGCAATAAAAAAATGAGCGGTAGAGCTAAGTAAGAAAAATCCAACCACAAACCAGGCTAAATTCACCGTGAATAATTCTTGAGTTGTGGGGAGTAGTTTTGACGTTGCGACATCAAAAGAAAGGTAATTTATAGTTATAGGAACAACGCCTTTAGTTGGATCACTGATAAAAAACACTGCAAGAGCTTGCAAAAAATGAAGAGACCCCATGAATAAGTTAAAACGATGTAATCCTTTAAGCTTTGCGCCCATAAGTACTCTGTAACTATAATATGAAGCAACCGTAAAATCAATATGTGTAACATAGCGATTTGTGCTATGGGTTTTGTCGTGATATACTCCACCCAGCTTAAATTTTCGATTTTTCGAACCTTTCAAACCAACGAAAAGGAGAATTCTGCCTTGAGAAAAATCGCTTGGTCAGATGTATTAATTACACTATGGCTCCTCTGCACGATATTTCCCATTGTTGCAGTTGGAGACATAATCGCACATCAGGTAGGCGAGGATTCGATTGTTAGCTTGCTGACTGTCGTGTTCATGTCGTGGAATGCACGCGAGCCTATTGAAAGCACTTATTTCCTTGCATTTTTTGGGTTTGTTATTTGCATCCCGATCTGTTTACGAATAATGATGTCCTTTCTCAATCTCGCTATAAACATTATTCGCGAGGTTAGAATTGATGGCAACGACAGTTAACAAAAAGCGCAAACATAAATATCGACTTTCATTCGTTCCCAAAGGAGGGACACATTGCAGGACAAAGCAGAAAAATTCTGGTTGATAGATTTGGTCAGGGAGATAGTGCCTTCACTCTTGAAGCTCGGGATAGGGTTATTCAGCCTGTGCGTGATTTTCATGTTCAGTACGGTTGCCTTCGTGGGCGTGTTCGTCAAAATGCTGACGATGCACAGAGAAGTTTTCGAAGGCGTACAAATCATTTCGAGTATCGAAACCATTTTTCTGTTTCTCGTCGGTGCATCTCTAGCCGCGCTCACGTGGCTATCGTTAAGAAAGATGAGTCTCGGAAAAACACTTGAAAGTGATTGGGGCATGAATTTGACGGTGATAGCGGTAGGACTCACTGGCTTTTTTACCACATTTGTCTGGTTGCATGCACCAGCAGGTACGATGGTGATGCATCCATTCATGACATTCGTTCTCAGTCTGATCAAGTAGAGATTTTGCCCCAAAACGGTGTCTCTGTCTAACCAAACCCGGTGTCGCAAGATTCCGGGTTTTTTATTGCTCAAAACGAGAACGGGCGGGTCACGACCACGCCCCTACAATACCGGAAACAGGGGCATTGCACGCAATGTCCCTACGAACATTAATTTTGAAATCTTTGAATATTGATAACTCCTTTTACCTTTAACGAATTACTAGTTCCGAATTCCGATTTACAAGTTTCGAGTTACGAATTACGTTTTACGTGTTACGAATCACGTGTTACTCATTACAAATTACTCATTCCGTATCTTCTTTTCCATACTATAAAACCTAGTTTGCTCACCTTTAAAAATAAGATCGATTTCCCCTGGCGCACCGTTTCTATGTTTTGCGATAGTTAATTTAACATGATCAGGACGCTCTTTTTCTTCATCAAGGGGGCGCCACAAAAACATTGCAACGTCGGCATCTTGTTCAATAGATCCGCTATCCCGAAGGTCAGAAAGTTGCGGACGCTGCTCCCCTCTTTGCTCAACGCTTCGTGAAAGCTGCGACAACGCAAGTACTGGGCACTTAAGCTCACGCGCAATATTTTTAAGACCTTGAGAAATTTCCGAAACCTCTTGAACGCGATTGATAAGATTTCGACTCACCGCAAGCTGTAAATAGTCGACCACAATTAGTTTTACCCCGTGTTCAATCTGCAGTCTTCGCGCTTTTGTTCTCATCTCATGAATGCTAATTCCCGGAGTATCATCAACATATATTGGTGCATCAGCCAAAATACCCATCGCTTCACCCAATCTTCCAAAATCTTCCTCATTTAAATTTCCCGTTGTAATCTTCCACTGATCAACCCCCGATTGACTCGATAAAAGTCGATTAACTAACTCATCGCGTGACATTTCAAGTGAAAAAAATCCAACTGGAACTTTTTGGTGTACCGCCGCATATTGGCTAATGTTCAGCGCAAGTGAAGTTTTACCAACCGATGGACGAGCCGCAAGAATAATGAGATTTGAATCCTGTAGTCCCGAGAGTTTGTTGTCAATATCTCGAAATCCTGTAGGTACACCGCGTACTCCTGTTTTGTTTTTCTGCAGATCTTCAAGCTTGTCAAAGTTTTCCATGAGTGTGTCGCGAATTGGCACAAACATACGCGTTAAATTCTCTTGACTGATACCAAAAATTGCCTGCTCAGTTTCTTGCAATAATTCACGTACCGATTTTGTGTTTTCAAATGAATCCTCTGTCATACGTGATGCAGTTGAAATAAGTTCGCGACGGATAGAATTTTCGCGCACAATTGAGGTGTAACTTTGAATATTGGCCGAGGTTGGAACGGCATTAACAAGTTCTGCTAAATACCCTTCGCCACCGACTGATTCGAGATCGTTTGATTCTTTTAATTCGTTTGAAACAGTAAGAACATCCGCTGGTTCGCGTCGTTCAAACAAAGAAAGCATGGCGGCATAGATTTTTTGATGTGAACCACGATAAAACTGTTCAGGCTTAATCTTGTCAGCTATTTGAATTATGGCCTCTGGATCAATCAAAAGAGAACCCAAAACAGCCATTTCGGCATCAAGATTTTGTGGTGGAAGTTTAACGTCTTTCGCCATACGCGTATTGTAACATTGGTGGAGATTCGGAATTCGTAACTCGGAATTCGGAATTCGTAACTCGGAATTCGTAATTCGT
>CAYZXG010000044.1:6304-8944 GCA_964482365.1 uncultured Candidatus Saccharibacteria bacterium
ATTCGGAATTCGTAACTCGGAATTCGGAATTCGTAACTCGGAATTCGTAATTCGTAACTCGGAATTCGTAATTCGTAACTCGTAATTCGTAATTTGCAATTCGTAATTCTGTATTGTCTCCTTTCTCACTTCTATCTTTTACCTCTTTACTATTTACGAACTTCGGATTACGTTTTCCGGATTACGACTAAATTATGATACAATTCCTAACGATGATTGCCGCAAATGATCTACGTCAAGGAGTGATATTCGAACACAACGGAACAACGTATCAAGTCTTAGAATTTGAACGATTCAAAAAAGCTCGAGCAAAAGGAATTGTAAATATTAAAGCTCGAAACGTTGCAACAAACGGCGTTCAAGAACTCTCCTTTAAAAGCGGTGATAAAGTTGATGACGGTTCGGCAGTAAATGTTAACCTAGAATTTGTGTATGCGGACAAGCGCCGCGAAATTCTGATATTTTCAGATCCTGAAACAAAAAAGCGTATTGAGCTTTCTGAAACGATTGTGGGCGAATCAAAACGTAATTTTTTGGTACAAGGATTAATCATTCAAGCTCTGGCAAGCAGTGATGATCTTGAAACCGCTCAAATTTATGACGTTACACTCCCTAAAACAATCGAGGTTGAAGTTACGGAAGCCCCACCGAATGACAAGGGTGACACCGCGTCAGGAAGCACAAAACCCGTTACAATTTCATCAGGTGCAAAAATCTCGACACCTTTTTTTATCTCCGCAGGCGATTGGATTAAGGTCAATACCGAACTTGGAACCTACATCGAACGCGTCAACTCCTAGTTTGTCGGACGCACTTTCATGAGTCAAACCATACAAACTTTGCTCACAGAATCAACACTTTCTAGTCTTGATACCCGCGTTTTGCTTGCTGAGCTTTTACAAAAAGACCCATCGTTTTTATCTGCCCATCCTGAATATCAACTTACCGAAAGCGAACGTACGCAATGGGAACATTTCACGCAACGTGCACAAATGAAAGAGCCAATCGCCTACATTATTAATAAAAAAGAATTTTATGGTCTACCGTTTTATGTTGACAACCGCGTATTAATTCCACGACCTGAAACAGAAAGACTAGTTGATGTAACGCTTGAATATGTTGAACGATGTAAAGATAAACCCTCGCTTTCGATCCTTGAGATTGCAACTGGATCAGGTGCAATTATGTGCTCTCTCGCACACGTCATCTCGCTTAGATATCCAAGTTTAATCGTTAATTTCACGGCAACGGACATCTCAAACGACGCACTTTCTGTTGCACAAAAAAACGCCCGCGATCTCGATGTTGCTAAAAAAATCACCTTTTTACACGGTGATTTATTTGAGCCAGTTAGGGGAAAAGTGTTTGATGTCATACTTGCAAACGCTCCGTATCTTCCACGTGATGAAGCGAACATGAACGCTTTCGAACCTTACATTGCTTTGGATGGAGGGCACATTGGTGATGAGATAAACACGCGATTACGCACAGAATATAAAACATACCTACATGCCGAAGGAATATTTTTGTATGAAACCTATGGTGGCAAAATAATTGCGGTCAATTATGATTAGTTTTGAAACGAATGTATAATAATCTGTAGACGAGGGATTGGAGTTTTACAAATTACGATTTACGGATTACGAATTACGAACAATAAAAATGACGATAAAAAATACAAAATCAAAAGGTTTTTCAATAACATCAAACGGTTCCGAGGCAATCTTAAAGGGTGATCATATAGAGCTTATTCGACCGACTGACGAAGGAAACCAGGAACCGTATGAGATTCGATCTTCGGGAGAATATGATCTCGGACGCATTGGGGTTGAAGCAAGCAAAATTTCAAACGCTGATGGATTGTGTTATTTGCTTTTTGCGGATGAGATTACTGTTGGGTATTTCCCCTTCCCTCCCGAACAAATGACCGAAAAAATCATTGAAAAATTTGACACTATCGATATTTTATTGATTGACGGTAATGCAGGCGAAATAGCGGAAACACTTTCGCCAGGCATAATTATTCCGCTTAATAATGGTGAAGAATTCGCAAAATACCGCGGCGCAGCATTGCCGGAAGTTTCAAATACTCTTACGATCAACTCGTCAGATCAGCTCCCCGAAGAAACAACCGTTATCAATCTTGGTTAAGCATATAGTGCTACAATATGCCCATGCAGAGTGATCCATCGCAAATCTTGACTGAGCAAATTGCAAAAATAGATGCACGCATTAACGAATCCAAAGCCCTTGCAACAGAAAATCCCGAACTATTAGACCTCGTTTCTGAAGAAATTGAGCAACTTACCCGCCAAAAAGAAGCATTACAGCAAAGCATAGCCGCATTTTCGGGTGAGTATGACACAGGAGGAGAGGATGATTCTGAACTTGAAAATGCAAAACAAGCTAAAAGCGCGATCATAGAGATTCGTTCGGCAGCGGGAGGAAACGAAGCTGGACTTTTTGCGTCAGAACTCTACCGCATGTATGTGCGGTTTGCCGAATCAAAAGGGTTTAAAGTTACTCAACTTGCAATCTCTGAAGGTGGTATTGGCAATCTCAAGTCAGTTTCTTTTGAGATGAAAGGGTCTGATCTTGAACCAGCCTATCCCCTACTTAAACATGAATCGCGCGTACATC
>CAYZXG010000045.1:0-8905 GCA_964482365.1 uncultured Candidatus Saccharibacteria bacterium
CACGAACGTAGTGTACCATCACGACGACAAAAAATGTGACCACCCTATAGCCTCCTTGACAAGATGCTTTTTCCTGTTATACTGACTACTGCTCCGTTAGATCGGAGCCGGAAACTGTTTTACAATTTGAATTAAGTAAAAAAGTAAGGGTACCCTAGAAAGTCATCTACACTGTATCTTCCTCTACACTTGAATTTCCATTATCTAAACAGCTCCCACAATTGATATGTACAAACCAAGAAAACCAAGCCATTCTAATAGAAGGGGTTTCACACCTCGTAAAATGACTGTACGCAGTTTTGACCCGCGGACGATCATTGCAAAAACAGTAGCTCCAACACAGGAGGTATACACGAGCAAACATACATTTACTGATTTTCCATTACAAGAACGACTTGCCCAAAATGTTGCACAACGCAAATTTACCGCTCCAACTCCAATTCAAGACAAAGCAATTCCTGAAATTCTCGCAGGAAAAGACGTTGTTGGCGTAGCAAATACTGGAACAGGAAAAACCGCGGCCTTTCTTATACCTCTTATAAACAAGGTAAGTAAAAACCCATCATCGCGCGTGCTTATTATTGCACCAACACGTGAACTTGCTGTTCAGATCAATAAAGAGTTTCAAGATTATGCACAAGGCATGGGCATTTACTCAGCAACCCTCATTGGTGGTGTTTCAGTAAGAAATCAAATTGACAGACTACACCGTAACCCTCAATTTATTATTGGCACACCGGGAAGACTTTTGGATTTGGAAAACCAACGAAAGCTTGATCTACGCAAATTTGACTCTATCGTCTTGGATGAAGTTGACAGAATGCTTGATATGGGTTTTATCGACGACATAACGTTGATTATTGATAAAATTCCTACAACAAGACAATCCTTGTTTTTCTCTGCAACTCTTGACGAGAAAGTTCGAAGTGTTATGAGTAAATTTATTGTAAACCCTGTAATGATTATCGTAAAAACGGCAGACTTTAACACAAACGTCACTCAAGGAATTATTGAACTCAAAGGACGAAACAAGGCAGATGTTTTGTGTGAGCTTCTTAGAAAGAACGATGTGACCAAAACACTCATTTTCATGCGAACAAAACGAAATGCAGATTCACTTCAAAAAAATCTTCAAACAAGCGGGTTAGACTCAACAGTTCTTCATGGCAACAAAACTCAAAAACAACGTCAAAAATCGCTTGACCTTTTTAGACAAGGACGGGTTAATGTTCTCATCGCAACGGATGTTGCATCTCGTGGAATCGACGTAAATGATATTTCCCATGTAATAAATCACGACCTCCCTGAAAGCTACGAAGCCTACATTCACCGTATCGGACGAACAGGACGAGCCAACAAAAAAGGCATCGCACTTACTTTTATTGGATAAAGACAAGACCCGATAAACTCACATATTTTGAGGGCTTGCATTCGTCAAAATATTCATCTATTATAGATATTGTTATGGATGAAACTACATCGTCACCCCTACATACATACGATCCCATTCCCGATGAACTAGAACCACAACGCAAGCACGCACTCAACATTAAACCATTTTTATTCTTGGGAACTGCGATAACGCTACTCGTACTGACTGTCATTTTTCTTCCTCAATACCTAAACAACACAACGACCCTTACTCCTACACCGATACCAAACGTAGATAGAATTATTTCAAACGGAACAATCGTAATCGGCACTGACGCTACTTATCCACCCATGGAAAGCCTCGATGATAACGATAATCTGGTAGGCTATGACATAGACTTGGGTAAAAAAATTGCAGAAACACTTGGTGTGACCGCAACTTTTAAAAACATCGAATGGGATAGTCTATTTACTGCTCTTGAAAATGGTGAGGTTGACGTGGTTATTTCTGCGGTAACAATAAACGATGAGCGAAAACTTCTCTATAGCTTTTCTGATGCGTATCTCAATGCAGGACAAGTAATTATTACCCAAAAAAGCAACACCACAATCAGTAACGTAACAGACCTCAACGGGAAAAAAATCGCAGTTCAAAAAGGAACAACCAATGAAACCGAGGCAAAAAAATACACATCTGAAGACCTCGTAATGAGCTATGATAACTTTGAAGACGCGACCACCGCACTCGTAAACGGTCAGGTTGATTCAATCTTTTCTGACCTTACAAACGCAAAAGGAATTCTGCAAGACAACCCAACGTTAAAAATTGTAAGCTCGCCGTTTACCAATGATTTCTATGGAATCGTTATACGTTCTAACGAGACTGATCTAACGACTCGAATAAATGAAGCACTTAATTCCCTGCGACAACAGGGATTCCTCGTCTTTCTTCAGCAAAAATGGTTAGAGTAAATGAATGAAGTTAAAAATCAGAACAAAACTTCTGGCAGGTTTCTTACTGGTAATTAGCATCACCGCCGTTGTTCAGTACATCACGCTTGAAAACTTGATTCAATCCTTGACGGAAAAAACGGGTCAACTTCTTAGCGAAAAGGCAAACAACGGTGTTTCACTCCTTCAGGCGTTTAATGCTCAAAACAGACTTCAGCTTCTAAAGCTATCTGATGATTTCATAACAATACATTCTGTACCATCCTCAACGGAACTCGATATTTTCAGCAAACAAATCGGAGACATTATGAGCTTAAACAATTACCTTGATCGAGTGAGCGTGATCAACCTTGACGGAAAAGAACTGGTGCGTGTTGACCGTTATCAAAAATCTACCCCTTACAATGAACTAAATTATCTCATTCCCACTTCAGAATTTACTGCGGCAACACAAGGGGTTACTACGTATAGTAAAGTTTATTCCGCAACAAAACTAGACACCCCTCAATTTGACATGTACTTTCCGATTCATACGTCAACAAAAACAGTCGCAGTTATCAAAGCACAGTTTTCACTTGCAAGCCTGTGGGATCTTATTGCTGAAATAAAAGCAGGACAAAGCGGATTTGCATATGTAGTAGACGATGAGGGTAGAATAATTGCGCATCCAGATACGAATATTGTCCAGCAAGCAACATTAATTAACTCTCTCCCCATATTTGAAAACCTTTCCAAAAATCCTCAAGCAAAAGACGAGGCAAAAAACTATTTTCTTTATAAAAACTTCCAAGATCAACCCGTCATTGCCAGCGGAGTAAAAATAAACGAAATGGATTGGTCGATTATCGTTGAGCAAAACCAAAAAGAAGCAATGTCCCAAATTAATCTCCAGATCAATGTTGTATATACGACACTTGGAATAACCATTCTTTTATTATCAATAATTGCGCTTGCACTCTCAAGCAGTATTACTTCATCGATTCGAAAACTTCGCCAAGCAGTACATTCATTCAAAGAAGGAGATCTTTCAACGCATGTAGCGATTTCAAGCGGTGATGAAGTTGAAGAACTCGCAGATGCATTCAATCGAATGGTTCACCTTATTGCAGAAAAAATCAATTTACTCGAAAACCAAAAACAGCAACTCGAAAACGATGCAACAGCTCTTGAGCAAAAAGATGAAACCTTGCGTGCGATTAACAATAAACTTGAATCCGAACGTACCGCCCTAGTTGCGGAACGTAATAAATTTCTGGTTACCATACAAGGAATTAACGATGCAGTCATTGCCGTTGACCTCAATGGGGATGTAACAATTTTTAACGATGCCGCAGTAAAACTTACCGGCTATACTGGAAAAGAACTACTCGGAAAACGTCTCGACAAATTTGTAACTCTGACCTCCACTACCGGAGAAATAATCCCGCAAGGAACCTATGCACCTATACGAAACGACGACTTTGAAGGCACCGTGTATAAAGAAAAATCTCTTTCTATCACAACTAAAACCCGTGAGAACGCATTTATTGATCTTATATCATCTAAAATTTCTGAAAGTTCCACCTCAAACCTTGCGTGCATCATTACCATTCATGATGTGACTGAAGAACGGCAACTTCAAGAAATGCAACTTGATTTTGTTTCCATGGCTGCTCACGAGTTAAGAACTCCATTAACTTCAATACGGGGGTATCTTGAGATGTTAAAAGAAAATTTGTGGAAAAAGCTTACTGCTGAAGACAAGTCGTTTATCTCTCGTATTGAAATTTCAACATTGCAACTTAATGGACTTATGGAAAATCTGCTTTCTGCATCTCGGATTGAGAAGGGAATTTATGCACTCCAAAAACAACCCACGAACTGGCTTGAAAACGTTAAACAAGCGGTTACAAACGCTAAACCCCTTACACAAGAAAAAGGCCTTACAATTTTATGGAAAAAACCCACATCCACAATTCCACTCGTTTCGGTTGATCCACTCCGAATAAATGAAGTGTTGAACAATCTTATTTCAAACGCCGTTAAATACACCCCAACGGGAAAAATAACTATCACCATTGATTACGACAAAACTAACAACGAAGTGGTTACCCACATAACTGACACAGGTCAAGGGATTCCAGAAATTGCAATGCCCCATATGTTTGAAAAATTCTTCCGCGTACAGGGAACTCTTGAGCAAGGATCCAAAGGAACTGGACTTGGTCTTTACATTACTCGGGCAATTATTGAACTACATGGCGGGAAAATCTGGGTAACATCACAGGAAGCAGTTGGATCAACGTTTAGTTTTAGTCTACCCGCGGCAGAGTAAACAACTCAAACCATCTACCGATTACGAAATGGTACCGACACCGTTGATGCTGAAAGGATCAAGAACAAGCCAACCAATAGCGGAATAATAAGAATAATTCCTGTTGCAGCAAGTACATTTCCTGATTCAGGTGAACTTGTTGGTATGGGGGTGGGAGTTGCCTGCTCTCCCAAAACTGAGCCTGGCACTGGTGTCGGCGTCAGAGCTGGTGTAGACGTAGGTGTAGGGGTAATTCCAGGCACAGCATCAAACCCAAACCCCAAATCAAAAACCAACGTTTTTTGCTGATATTCATTGCCAACATTTTCAAATGACACTACGAATGAATAATCCCTACAAGTATTCGCAGAGATTCCGGAAATAAGAATATATCCTTGTTGGCTAAGATTAGCTAGCGACACTGGCCCGTAGGTTAGCATCAAACTTTGTGCATCAATAATCTTAAAGTTCATAACCTGCCCAATGGATGGACTTGAATCAACAAAATTACTCACCTCAAGAGCAAATGTTAACGATTCATTCGCGTTATTACAAACGTTAACTTCACGTAAATACAAGTCTCCTGGCACAACATTCGTCTCTGTAAATAACGGCTGTCCCAATGGAGCAGACGTACAGGAATTCAGATTACACTGAACGGTAAGATCCGCAGCCTCAACAGCATTCGTTGACAAGAATAGTGACCCAAAAGTTAATCCCGAAACTATCAATAGTCTTTGTATATTAAAGAATTTCATCAGATGTATCTGTTTTTGCTACGACACTTACGTCATTACTTGAATGATTGAGCAAACCTGGTGTACCGTAATTATTACCTTCAACATCCCAATACGTGGTGTCGTTACAAACAGCATCAATACATGAATGCCAATTTGTGCTAACAGTACCATCTCCAAAAACTGCGTTTCGTTCCATTGAATGATATTCAGTAGTCAGCGTTCCTGCAGGCCATGCCCCAACTGGAGTCTGATCAAGTACAGTTCCAACACTATCTGTAAGCGTTAACTGTTCACCCGTATTTACAAAAGATATGCTTGTCGTAACAAACTGGGGAACAACAGAAAGAGCTGAATTCACATCGGAATCAGAATAATTTGAAATCAAATAGTAGCCATCAACGCCAATCGTTGCTCCACTCGGTAGAGTAATATCTGTCCCACTTGTGCCTGCATTTGCAAGGACAAAGTTTGAAAGGTCAATGGGGTGTGACGAAGTGTTTCTAAGTTCAATCCACTCATCAGCTGAAGAAATGCTCGATCCCATCCACATAATCTCGTTTATTACCACATCACCGGGCTCGGAAATTAACGATCGATCGAGTGTTACCTCACACCATGGTGTCCAATCGCTGGCAGTTCCATTTATATCTACTGCACTAACTCTGTATCTATACAATCCGTCTTGATCGGCAATGGTCCCTGTTCGACTCGACACCGTCGGCTGTGCAATAGTTACACCGGTCTTGTTCTGATAATCGTAGTGATCAAAATCTGGTGCGGAACTATCACCCCAATCTACCGTTATTAGTCGATTGTCAGTCACTCCACCACACCCTAAATCAACCCCATTATGATCAAGAATTGTGAGTGATGTTGGAACCTCGGGAGGTACCATCGCAATGTCAACTCGATCCGTTAGCACTTCAGAATCCGTCCATCCACCCACGTGATAGTAAGCATCTTGCCACGCTTTTACTTCATACGAAAAGGCGCAATGTTCGCCTTCATACGTATTAGCAAGCGTTTGATCAAGTGACATTTCCACAACGTATAAATGTGTAGAAATCCCATCTCCTGGAAGAGAACCAGAAACAAATGTATTTGACAGTTGACCATCATATGTAATACCACTGGTATCAATAAACTGAAGAGTTAGATTGTCACAAAGCGCCTGATTTCCCCCAATAAAATTGAATGACATATCATACCGAGACGCAACAGATCCCTTATCCTCAACCATAATAACCCGAACCGTACTAAGCGCACCGGGATAAGTAAGCACTGATGGCGTTGTTTGCGTTTGTGCTGATGTAAATGCAATATCAAGCGTTGTACTCGAAAAAACATTTCCGTAAGAATCCTCAATATCAGACATGTGGGCTTGTGTTGATGGAATTCCCATTAAAAAATACATGAGAACAACAACTCCTCCTATACTTTGTATTATATTATTCTTCATAGTTTGCTTACAATTCTTCAGGTTTACTTTTTTCATTTTCCTTAACTTTCTTTTTGATGATCTTGGTCATCTCTTTTTTTATTTCAAGAACTTCATGGTACACGATAATCGTTGACGGTATGATAATAAGCATAACAAAACCCATCTGAGTTTGTGCAAACATAACGGGATAACCCAAAAGCGGAATGCTAAAAACAACCGCGCCGATAATCTGACTCTTGCTAATGGTCGATACATCATTCGCACTATTTGCATCTCCTTTTGTTGTGTAATGTATCTGCTCGGTATTTGAATCAGTTTGCGCTTCGGCTATTCGGTGAGTAACCGTCGACTTAGAGCCAGAAGGACGAAAGGTAATGACATCTCCAACCGTGTAATCACTTCGTGCAATAACCGCAACAACACTTCCCACGTGTATGTCTGGTTCCATCGACCCCGACTCGACCGAAAAAAGGCGATACGAAAATGGCGTATCAAACCTTGAAAGTACAACGCCTCCCACAATCACAATAAGAGCTGCGATCAACAGTCCGTACACAACATTCTTGGTAATTTTTATATATTTCATTAGCTGCATTTCATCTCTCATCCTTTTTCGGTTGCCCAAACTCTGCATTTAGGCAACCTTAAAAAAGAGTGACCTTTTTGTCACAAACTCTTATATCGCAAAGACACTACCGAGTAAATTACGGCAAATCTGTGTACGATACGAGTCCCAAATCAAACAAGTACATACTTGGATTCCAATCAATCATTTGAGTACCATCCCAATCAATTGAAGGGATAACCCAAATCTTTGCTCCTGTTGGATAGTTTGCATCCACAGGAACGGGAAGGTTCATACCAAGTTCAACACTATTTGAAACTATTGCATTTCCGCTTCCATCCGTTACAAACGTATCAATTTCAACTCCGTTTGTTCCAGGCCATGGATCAGCGTAATACAAAAGAGTGTATGACGTACTTGCTGTAAGTCCAGAAACCGTAAGATCGAAATCAAACGTAGGGGCTTCGCTCATGAAGCGCAGAACTCCACGCATTCCGTCCTCAATTGGATTCCAAATTGCGTCTTTGTTATCAAGTACAGCTACAGTTCGAACACTTGTAGGACAAACAAACGAGCTATTGTTTCGCGCTTGCTCAACATAGAATCGAATGTCTGCACTTAGTGAATCAGACTGTGTAAAGTTTGAAACACTTGATCCATCACACGACAATGTGTGTGCACTCGAATCAACAGTCAACGCTCCATAGCACCAGTAAACCCCAAGATATTCCGTAGAATTACCTGCCATCACCGTACTATTTGCTGGTGTATGAATGTCGTAAACAACACCATCTAACACGTCACTTGCTGGGCCACTAACATTTGAGAATAATGGCGTTTCACCACTTTCCCAAACATTATCCCCATCGTCTGCCCATGCAAAAAAGTGAAGTTCTTGTGCAAGCTCACCGTATCCTGGACCAGTCATCATATTGTCAAGCACTGATTCAGGTTCAGTCACATCAAGATCCGTTTCAAGCATGTTGTCGATAGTTGCACATACGTATGCATCATTATCAATAACATGAAGGCTAATGGTATTTTCGCCGAAATCACCTGGCTTTAGATCAACAAAATTAAAAAACTTTTCATTGGTCAGATCAGTTTCGCCCCAGGTTCCACACTCAGTTGAAGGGACACCGTTATACGTACACTGACTATCAACCTTAAGGTCGATACGTCCTGTTGTAAACGTATTTCCCGAAGATACTTCGGTGTCACTAAAGTAAGCACTTGTAGCTCCGATGACCATTAAAGACACTGCAACAACGGTAACTGAACTCTTTAGTAATTTATTCATTATATTCACCCCCCTTCATCATAAAATTCTGCAAATCTGTTACATATTCGTATCGAAAAATTGCCCCTGTTAGTTCAATGATGATTAGCTTCATTTCAAAAGAGTAGGTACTGTTTACCACTACAACGTACCTGCAAATCTGTTTAAGACCGACACAACAGGCACATCCTCTATAGGACTATAATAGCTTAGCCTATAAGCCAAAGACCATAACTACAAACCCCTCTCATGTTCCCATGCAAAA
>CAYZXG010000046.1:0-8660 GCA_964482365.1 uncultured Candidatus Saccharibacteria bacterium
TAAACGTATCATCAAACCCTTGTACCAACCTCGCCACAAAACAGATAATTCCTGCATTAATCACAAAAGAAAATAAACCGAACGTAATCATATTAAGTGGCAAGGTTAATAGGCCGATAAGTGGTTTGATTGTTATGTGCAATAAACCAAGAATGAGCGCAACTATAAGAGCGGTGTACAATCCATCAACTACAAAACCATCAACTAGATTGGAGACGATTAATAACCCCGCTGCCGAAACAAACCATTTTAATAAAATTTTCATAACAATAAAAGTATACCAGATGGCTTTTGCGCATGGCAAATTACGGTACGCATGAATAACATTAAATACGATAGAATGATAGTATGAGCAAACGAACACCTCCCATGGCACCGCCTCCTGTTGAAAAAAAATCTCTTAGAAAAATCGAAACGACTGTAGGACAAAATCTTGAGACGTTAATAGACCCATACGAGCACGATAAACAACGCGTTGGCACGGCTCTTGTTACATGGCACCAGCAATATGCGGAGCTAAAACAGGCTGAGGCAAAGCAAAATGGTTCAGAAGGTATTGTGCAAAGTGCCCGACTGGAAAGTCTCGACCGCGAAGTTTCAATGATGTCTTCTTTACTTGATGACGCACTCGGTATCTCAATAATCGGAGACACGCAACCAGAAACAGAACTATTACAAAGATTATCAACAGATGACACTTTTGACGGGATTGGGAACCTTACTGCCTTTCTTGGATATCGACTGTGGCGAGAAAAAAACATTTTTCTATTTGCACGCAACAATAAAGATTCACAGGATAGATATAGTACTTTTAGAGAGATAGTTTCCCCTTTTATTCAAGAATCTCTGGTGACACTCGCCACCTTGCCAGAAGAAGGACATACTACATTACGCGAAACGTTAGAACAACTTGTAACATCACAAGAAAAAAACATTGCACTTGAGGCAATTATTGATGAGTCAACACCCCCCGCAGTAAAACTCACCCTGACAGTTGAACTAATGAATACGTCAGGGGTTGTCACGACTATCGAATCTCTATTACCACACGTTGAGTCAAATCCAGACGTTGCACAACTCGTCAAAACTATCCAAGGCTCAACAGGCAACGAAGTAATGGCCTCTCTCTCATCCGTTTACAATGCCATTGAGTTTCAGGAATATGCCGTTAATAATGAAGACTTAACTAAACGCGAAGCACAACTTATCGCATTTCATGTTGAAGCGTATGCGAAAAAACACAACCGTGATCCGCACGAAGTTCGAATTGCAGATATTGGAGCTGGTACGGGAAGACTTGCCATTGCTCTTCATCACGACGGATTTGATGTAACCGCATTTGAATATGAGCAAAAACACATTCAATACATGTCCGAAACCGCACCAGAGATGGCGGTAGAAGAGGCTGATTGGCACCACATGCCAATTGAGTCTGCAACCGTAAATTCGCAGAGTCCAGAAATATTTTACTGTCTCGGTCGAACTATTTTGCATAACAACACGCCCGAAAAAATGGCCAGGTTTTTTGATGAAATGCACCGTATACTTTCAGATGGTGGAATCGGAATTATTGATATTCCGAATTTACGTGAAGATGATGGCTCACCGGAACAGTATGATCAAAACATTACAGAATTTGCAAATCATTTAGCATCTCTTGGTGTTCGGATGGAAAAATCGCAAAACATCTTTGATGGACCTGACGATGACCATCGATTCAACCGAATGACGTTAACAAATGAACAATTCAAAACATACGCCCGGTTATTTGGATTTACAGTAGAACAAACACAAGTTGAACAAGTTGGAGAAGATTCACAGTTTGAGAACGCATATTACACCATAAAAAAACAACCCAATTTTGAAATTGCAGACATCCCCACAAATGAACTATTAAGTATGCTTTACGGTTCAGGTCTTTATCACCCAGGGGTAGATTACAATCAACACGTTGATGCCTGGGGTGTGCCACTTGGAACACCTTTTGTATATGCGCAAATGCTACCTGGTGTTATTGAAGATATTCGCGAACAAGAGATTGCTGGGACAACATCGGCAATCCGGGTTGAAGTACATAATGGCAGTCTCACCTTCAGAATGTAATTTCCGATCGAATTTAATATTCCCCTGCTCGTTCCCACGCCAAATCAAAAATTGAACGCATAGAATCGGCAATCAGTTTATTGTTAATAATAATACCTATGTGTTTGTCACCTTTCTTAAAGTTCATGAAGGCAACTTTACTTCCATAGATATTCATCTCTACCGCTATGGGGAATTTACTCTTGGGAATTACACGTGTTTCACGCTTTTCTTCTTCATTTTTTTCAATATATTTTTCTAATTTACTGTCCGATACGGTTATCACTTTTGCAAAGATATTTTCTTTTGCGCGCAATGGTGCATAGATTGTTGTAAGCCATGTATATATCTCAGGTTCAACTTCTGAGGTTTGTAGCACCCCAAGTATTTCGTCGGGATGATCTCGTAACGTATCGTTATACACTTCTTTTATTCCTTCGATACCTTCAAACACTCTCACTCCTGGCATATTTTGCATGGCGGTAAATGTTGAAACCAGTTGTGGTAATGTTGCCTCGAGTGTTGCCTGTTGGATCTTTTTTTGTTGCAGATCTTGCTCAACAAGTTCTAAAAGTTTGTAGGGATGCTCCGCCCTAAAATACGTTTTTTTGTTTTTTGAGTATGTTACCACCAGTCCTTTAGCATGAAGATCTTCTAGAAATTTGTATACCATCCCTCGTTTGTGAGGAGTATTTTTGTTAATTTCTTGTGCCGACGCGTCGCCTTTTTGCAGAAGTAAATCATAAATTTCGGCTTCTCCAGCCTTAAGACCCGCCTTAATTAACACGTCTTTATACATAGATTAGTACTATAATACCGCATTTTTGTGAGCAATACACTACGTCACTATTGCGTTGACAAACTTGCAAATTGTATCTATTTATGGCCACGTACGGCAATTACATACTTAGACTACTATTCAACTGACTATTGACAATATGAGTAACTTATAGTATAATATACTCACTACCCAAAATAGGGGTACGACAACAAAAAAGTACTTTTAAAATATAAAGGAGATAATTTATAAAATTGCAGTGCGGGGATCCTGTGCGAACCCCTAAAATCGCACAAACCCATTCTTCGCCCACGCCAAATAGGCACCGGGCTAATCAGTTCCACAAAGGAGACAGAGATGAAAATTTTAAACGCACGAACCGGACAACCGCAGTCCATCCCCTTCAACCTCGGCGAAGCGGGCCGAGCCCGCAGGTTGGAAGAAGTGAAAATATCTAACCGCCCCGGGCAGGAGCCCGAAGGCCCCGAGAGCGTAGGTTTTTTTGTTTTTGGTCAGGAACAGAAGCATGTGATCCTCACCAAAAACTCCAACCAGGCTGGCGTCCTCGTTCGCATCAACACCAACCACAGTTATACCCGTGGCGCGAACGAGGGAAAAGTTGAGCTCAAGGGTGGCAAAGCAACCCTGCTCACCAAGGGCTACTTCGCCGACGGAGACGCCGGCGGTCTCGGGTCCCAAAGCGACGAGCTCTGGCACGTGGAGGAACCGACCCTGTTCCTCGTCCACCTCTCGGGCGGCGCCTACAAAGGCGCCGGGTGGCGATACCTTATCGTCACCGAAAAGTTCAACGTGTTCATGTTCACCCGCGATGAGCTGGCCCAACTCATCGCCACGGACGAGAACCCGGAGGTCTCCAAGGCCCTCCGGCCCTTCGCCGTCAAAGGAAACGTCCACGCAGACATCCGCGCGGCCTACGAGTTCGCGGAAAAAATGGAGGACGTTGTTATCGACGCCCTGGCCCCGGCCATCCAGCACTTCGTAAAGAGCTGGAAGCCGTTGGCTGAGATCGTCACTAACTGGGGTTTGGCAATCCCAGCCGTCATGGGCGGCACGGTCACCGGCGTCGAGGGGGTGCACTCGAACACCCTCGTTCCCGGCCCCAAAGCCCTGCTGGCCGTAACGATCGGCCCAGGAGGCGGCAAGCGGTATGGTTATGATCTGGTTTGGGAAGACGGAGTAACCCGTCTCAAATCAGAGAAGAACGGCAAGTACACCGCAGAAGACATCCTCGCCACTGTTGACGATGCGAACTGGCAGCTCGCATGGATCAACAAGAAGGACGGAGAGGTAACTGCCTATTGCATCGCCGACGCCGGCGGCGTCCACACCTATTACATCGAAGGACGACAAGAGGTGCGGACCGAGAATTGGGAGGGGATGGGTGCCATCCCAATGAGCCTTGAGGCTCTAAAGTCCACGTTTGGGATGTAGAACAAATTGCCGGGAGGGAGTAACGACGTGAGTCGTAACTCTCCCCGGCTTTTTCATGCTCGATGGAAATATCTACTCACCCCAAACACTCATAAACCTGAAAGGATCTAGGTCGCCACAGGGGGCGACCCCTACGAAATCACACAGGCGACTTCTTACTAATCCCCCTCACAACGTATTCATTACTAATTACCTTTTACTTCTTACTCTATAATGAACACATGTTACAAGCTGGACTGGTTGGATTACCTAACGTTGGAAAATCAACTCTTTTTAATGCCCTCCTTTCACGTGAGGTGGCAAACGTGGCAAACTATCCGTTTTGTACGATTGAACCAAACGTAGGCGTAGTTGAAGTTCCCGACGAACGACTGGCACAGCTCGCAAAAATTGTTAAAACGAGTACTCTCGTACCTGCCGCAATTGAGTTTGTTGATATTGCAGGTCTTGTTGAAGGTGCCCACAAAGGCGAAGGCTTAGGCAATAAATTTTTGGCCAATATTCGCGAGGTTGATCTTATCCTTATGGTTGTTCGCGACTTTAAAGACGAAAACGTTGTTAAATCAGGAAGTACAAATCCTGTAAATGATGTGCGAATTCTTGTGACTGAACTCATGTTAGCCGATTTACAAACACTCGAAAAAGTAAAAGAAGTAAAAGCAAACGCATCAAAAGAAGAAAAGTCACGCTGGAGTGCAACCGTAAAATTACGCACTGCGCTTGAACGTGGTGAAAAGGCAGACACTATTGAACTTACCGAAGATGAAGAAAAAGAGATAAAATCGTTTGGACTATTAACGCGTAAACCGGTAATCGTAATACGTAACACGGATGAGGAAAAACTTAAAAAAAATGTACACATTTTAAACTACCCAACAATTTCACTTTCAGCCGCACTCGAAGCACAAATGACCGACATGACACGAGAAGAAAAAATCGAACTGCTCAATGCTTACGGAATAGAACACCCTGTTCTCGATACACTTATTACCCAAACGTATGAAACCCTCGGACTCATTTCATTTTTAACAGCCGGAGAAAAAGAGGTCCGTGCATGGCCTATTGTTACAGGTAGTGTAGCTCCACGTGCAGCAGGCACTATTCATACTGATTTTGAGCACAATTTTATTAAGGCAAAAGTTGTAGATTTTAATGATTTTATAGCCAATGATGGATGGGCAGGTTCTAAGGATGCCGGAAAAATGAGATTAGAAGGCAAAGAATATGAGATGAGGGAGGGAGATGTGGTGGAATTTATGGTAGGTAATACGTAATCCGTAATACGTAATCCGTAATACGTAAACCGTAATACGTAAACCGTAATGCGTAATTCGTAACACGTAATTCGTAAATCGTTATTTCTTTTTTTCTATTGAGCGGATCAAGCCGTTGATTAACATTGTTGACCTTTCCGATAAGGCAAAAAGGTTTTCGAAGTCATCGGATTTGATGTACCCTAAATCCTTTCCCAAGATAAAGAAGTTTTGTAGTTCAATAACGGACCCCCTTGCTTGAAAATAGAAACGTTGTTTATCTTTGTAGTAAAATCTGCCGAAACCTTCTGCAATATTTGCAGTGATCGAGCTTGAGGCTCTTCGCATTTGGTCAATGAGAGAATATGTTTCTTTAGTTGGGAATGTTTCAGTAGCTTTGTATGTTTCCAGAACAAGCGAATGACTCACTTTCCATGCATCCAAACCATAGAAATTGTTAATCTTGTTAGAGCCTTCCACAGCCATCTGGTAATTATACCTATTTTGTCTACGCATTTTCCCTAGATCGTTTTGTCGTATCTCAATTTTCGATCTACGATTTACGGCTCACGTATTACGAATTACGTATTACGAATTACGGTTTCTCGACCACCCAACCACTTCTCTGCTGCGATTGCCGCCTTACATCCTGCACCTGCTGCCGTTATAGCCTGACGATAGATTTCATCTTCAACATCCCCTGCGACAAAAATACCTTCAACATTAGTAAAAATTTCACCTTTTGCATCAATGTAACCATTCGGGCGAAGATCTATCTTTCCTTGCAAAAATGTTGTATTCGGCGTGTAGCCAATAGCGAGAAAAACTCCATCAACGGCAAGCGTAGAGGTTTGTCTTGTCTCAACATGTTCTAGTACTAATCCATTTACGGTTTGTTCACCGGTAATTTCTTTGACCGTTGAATTCCAAACGACTTCGATTTTGGGATTCTGCGTAACGCGTTCTTGCATAATCTGTGATGCCCTAAATTCGTTTCGACGATGAATTATGTAAACTTTTGAAGCGAATTTTGTTAAAAATGTCGCCTCTTCCATAGCACTATCCCCGCCTCCGATTACCGCCACAACCTTATCTTTATAAAACGCACCATCACACGTTGCACAACTCGAAACCCCTCTGCCCCAAAATGTAGTTTCGGAATCTAACCCAAGTTTTTTGGGTTCTGCTCCTGTTGCGATAATAATCGAGTCCGATGTGTAGGTAGAATTATTTGTTGTAACAGAAAAAGGTCGAGCCGATACTTCAATCTCGTTAACGTGCTCATACAACACAGTTGCGCCAAACTTTTGAGCCTGCGCAATCATATTTTGCATAAGGAGAGGTCCCATAATTCCTTCAGGAAAACCAGGAAAATTTTCAACCTCGGTGGTGTTCATGAGTTGTCCGCCAAAAGAGATGCCTGCTAATACGAGTGGCTGTAATCGTGCGCGAGCAGCGTAAATTGCTGAAGTTAATCCTGCGGGACCAGATCCAATAATAATAAGCGGGTATTGTTCCATAAACTTACAGATTCCAAACTGTACACAAAAAACTATTCAGATACCGGAGACGAGTACTGACTAACTGCATTTACGTAATCTTGTTTCTGACGAACACCAATAATTCGTTCAACCGGTTGACCACTTTTAAATACCATAATAGTTGGAATACTTGAAACTCCAAACTGCGCCGCTAAATGAGGATTTTCGTCAACATTAACTTTGCCAACGAGAACACGCCCTTCAAGCTCTTTTGAAACTTCTTCAATCACGGGAGCAACCATCTGGCATGGTCCACACCATGGAGCCCAAAAATCAACAAGCACTGGTTTATCACTTTGGAGAACTTGGTTTTTGAAATTTTGATCGGTGAGGGTAACAGGCATGAAAATATTGTAGCATAGTAAGCAAGGTCCACCTGCAAAGAAAATTAGCTTCTGCCCACTATAATAGTCTCATTACCGTGGAAAAATTCGCCATAAACTCCAAAGATGCATTGACCAACGCACGCACGGGTATCCTTAATTCACGAAACGGCAACATCCAAACACCCTGTTTTTTACCCGATGCAACACGGGCTACGGTAAAACATTTATCCCCAACCGACCTAGACGACATTGGCGTTCAAATTATCCTCGGAAACCTCTACCATCTATGGCTTCGACCGGGCGTTGAAGTAATTGAGCACATGGGCGGCCTTCACTCATTTATGAACTGGCATAAACCCATCCTTACCGATAGTGGAGGTTATCAAGTATTCTCACTTCTCCACTCAAAAGGCCTGGGCAAAATTACACAGGAAGGTGCTTACTTTACTTCTCACATTGACGGAAAAAAACTCATGCTTACTCCCGAATCATCCGTTTCAATGCAGTACCGAATGGGCTCAGATGTTATCCTCATGCTCGATGAAAGCGCCCCCGGAACCTCATCTGAATCGTACATATCACAATCAGTGGAACGAACAATCGCATGGGCCAAAAGATCAAAACAAACATACGAAAACCTTAACAAAGACCATGATCGCTTTTTGTTCGGTATAGTCCAAGGTGGAGTTTACGAAAATCAACTCATAAAAAGTGCACAGGAAACAGTTGCAATCGGATTCGATGGCTACGCACTTGGTGGCGTTGCAGTGGGAATTACTGCAGACAAATTGCACGACGTTATGGGGTATTCAATTGAGCATTTACCTGTCGATAAACCACGGTACTTACTTGGTGCAGGATATCCAAATGATATTGTGCGCGCCGTTTCACTTGGCGTTGACGTTTTTGACTGTGTGGTTCCAACTCGAAACGCCCGTCATGGCTCGTTATTTACCCAAAACGGAAAACTTTGCCTAACCAACGCACAGTTTACAACTGACCCAAACCCAATCGATGAAACATGTTCGTGCTATGCGTGCAAAAACTTCTCGCGTGCATATATTCGCCATCTCATTCGAGTGAACGAAGCCTTGGGATTTAGACTAACAACTATTCACAACCTCACGTATTACATGTGGCTCATGAAAACAATACGGCAGACGATTGAAAACGGAACGTTTAGTGTGTTTTATAAAGAAATTATCGGACAATACGAAAAAACGTAAAA
>CAYZXG010000047.1:0-8241 GCA_964482365.1 uncultured Candidatus Saccharibacteria bacterium
CTTATGTAGTATAGCAAAATGCCGTTTTTACCAACCGCTTATATGAACGGTCCCAAACAGCCATTAGGTGAGGAGAACTAAGGGGAGCACTACCTACATGCTTGTCCAAAACAAAACGACCATGCAGTTTATGACCAACCTGAAAAGCAATTGATTTACCAACTTTTACTTTGCGGACAAACACCTTCCCATTGTATCGCTAGTGTCCCTCCCACAAACACCAAATCCCTATCTACGGCCCTAAATTACTCACCAAACCATCAAATCTGCTTATTCTGCGAAAGTCGGGAAGGCATCAATTATTTCTAATTGATGCCTTTATTTAACACATTGCGTAACAGAACTTAACGTGATCTGGTTCTGTTAAGCAAGGGTAGATACGATCGATTGGGTTGCGGAGGTTCCTGAGATGGACACGTACCCCAGTCAACAACAACCTTGGTGTAAAGGTCACTTCCTCCGTCTGCCACGGTTGTTATTGCTGTGTGCCTGTCGGTGTTTTCGGCTGTGACAGGAAGAAACTGCGGACATTGCGTGCCAACATAATGGTATTTTGCAATGAGCAGATCATCCATCGTGTATAGATCCAACGGTGTTCCTACTCCTGGTCTATCGAGCAGTGCAGCCTGAATATTCTCACCGACACGAAGCATTACCGTTTTGAACGCTTCATTCCAGGCAGCATACATACCTTCCGGTGGGTAGAGCTCTATCTTGATTGTTCCACCGCCTGGTTCTCCAGTGATTGGATCCTGGGGTACGTCGATAATGTTATTCAGTGCAACGCCAGCAATCCAAACGCCTGGTGCCGTATCTGCATAGACCATGACAGTAATATCGACCACATTGGTGTACTGAATGCCCGTTGGGGTCTCTGTTGCAATTCGCCGTAATACCACAGGGTTTGAGATACGGTATGTAACGGTCGCTGCGGGATTTTCAGGTCCATACTCCATCACTGCCGCACGCCCACCTCCAATTATTGCGTTCGGGTTTGGATGGGAACCAATGCAGACGGTAAAGTAGTTAGACAGAGCTGCCGAAACATCAGCGGCATCAACAAGAGGGGAATATGCGGTGTCTACCGGGTTATAGAGTGGATTGTCTTGTCCATAATGCCCGATGATGCTCACTGCATCAGTAAGCTGGGTGAAGTTACGATTTATGGGATCGGTACTTACGCAAGGTTGGACAAACCCAAGATCGTAAATTGCACTTGGATTAGCCCCTGCATACGTGGGTCCGTATACGTTGGCGCGTCCTTCTTGTAAAATCATGACTTTCAATGCAGGAACGTTTGGTAACTCTTGTACCACAACATGATCAGGTCCAAGCGTATGGTCCATAGAAAGTGCTGGACCTGTTACGGGTTCAAAGTGCACGGTTGCCGTTTCGCCCGTTGCCTCGAGATTTGCCGTGAGGTTTCCGAACTCAGCGGTAGCTTTGGTAGTGCTTTTGGCATAAAAGTTGAGACCACTTACGCCGCCGGTTATCATAGTTACCGAACCTGTGTTTGTCCCTACCCCTGTTGTTGGAAGGTACGGTGGGTCGTTTGTCGGGAATGTAACAACGTAGTCGTATGTTGCGATATTTGGTAATACGATACTATATAGACCATTCGCTCCCGTTGTTGCACTATCGACGCTTGTTCCACTGGGACGTTCAAAAAACTCGATAGTTGCACCTGCTAGAGCAAGGTCGCCGACGTCTTCTTGGCCATAGGGTTCAACCAAATCTTCAACTACTTTACCGCTTACGGTATTTCCGGTAATGGTAGTTGAAAAGTTGACGCCGGCCAGGTACCCAATATCACCGCCACAGTACGCAGCGGATTTATTCACTCCGCTGCCGTTGACTGTAATACCGCTTAGTGTTCCGGCAGTATTAGATGTGATGGTGAACTTGAGCACATCGACAGCTGCTATTTGTGTGCTTGGTGCGTACAAAGTTACGCCGTAAGCAGATGACGTTGACTCCTCAGATCCGGTGAGGATGGTAAATCCGTTGAGTACGGTTTTACCCAGTATTGCGGTATCTGGAGAGATGTCGATATAGATGCCCACGGTCTCAAAGCAATGTGTTGCGGCCGGTGTGATCGTGACCGTAACATCAAATGCTTCACCTGCCGCTTTTGATGCCGGCGCACTAAACGAGAGTGAAACATCGACAACCGTTGGGCTCGTTGGAGCGGCAAGCGCAGTGCTTGAGCCTAGCCCAACCATAGCAAGGAACATACATAGTACAACGGTCAACCACAAACAACGGTTTCTGCTTTTCATAGTTTTCCTCCTAGGAATTGAAAAGAAACGACGACGAAACTACGCGAGTGTACTTCTTGACTTACAGGCAAAATGTTTCTCCTTTTCTAAATTGAAAATGTTCGACGAGTGTTGTTACTACATTCATTGTAACCATACATACTTAGTATGCAACCATTAGTTTTCTGTGATGTAATAGGAAGATTTAGAGTGTGTCTCTATGGACGATAGTATGGATCAGAAAGCGGATTTTGTGGCGCAATCAGAGGTGTGTGTGGGGCATTACAAAATAGCGAGTGCTTTTGCTTGATCACCACTGTTAAGCTTTATGATTCTTACCCCCTGCGTTTGTCTACCAAGTGTTGGAACATCATCGAGTGGCAGTCGGATTGTTTGTCCTTGGGCCGATGTTACCAATAGATCTGCACCTATTTCATATTCATCAACGATATCTGTTGTTTCTTCGGCTCGTTTAGTTGCTGCAGTTTTTGCGTCGTTTCGTTTGATGACCCGCATTGCAACTACTTGGCCTGTTTTTGAGGTTACCTTAGCTGTAAAAACCCCTTGCCCTCCCCTGCCCTGCACGCTGTACCCTGAAAGTTTTGATGCTTTGCCGTATCCATTTGCCGTAATAATGATCAGCTCGCCAGCTGTTTTATCTTTGTATTCGTTTTTTTCAATCGTTGCCATCCCTACAACTTTATCGTCGTTCTTAAGTAAAATCCCGCGCACTCCTTGGGTACTTCGTCCGGTTGGCCTGACGTCTTCCTCATCAAATAGAATGCATTTTCCTTTTTGGGAAACAAGCAGTACGAGACTGTTACCTGTTGTAGCTTTAACGGTTAGTAGCTCATCTTTTGCCGAAAGATTTATTGCGACTAATCCGCTCTGCCGAATGTTTCCATATTCATCTGAGGATGTTCGTTTTACTGTTCCGTTTCTTGTTGCAAATAATAAGTAGTCCATTTTTTATGTATGTACCAAAATACTCGTCACAAATTCATCTTGGTCAACTCCAATAATATTTACAATTGGTGTACCACGTGCTGCACGAGCAAATTCGGGAATATCCCACACCCGTTTTTCAAACACGCGTCCTTTACTGGTGAAGAATAACACATGATCGTGAGTGTTTGCGCTAACGATGTGATTGATAATATCTTCATCTTTAAGCTTTCCGCTGGTTACTCCCTTTCCTCCACGGGCTTGCGTTTTAAAACTTAATGGGCTTACGCGTTTAATATAGCCGCTTTTGCTCAGAAGAACAACGGTTTCCTCTTGTTTTACCAGTTCTTCGTCACTGATTTCGCCTGGACTGCCTTTGTAGACTTTTGTTCGTCGACTATCTCCATATGCGGTAGAGATCTCTGTAAGTTCCGTTTTTAAGAGTTCAACAACTCGTTTGGGATCAGTAAGAAGTTTTTTAAGGTCCTTAATTTTGGTTGTGATGTCTTTAAGCTCGTTGAGGATTTTTTCTCTTTCAAGCGCAGCAAGTCTTCTAAGTTGCATCTCAAGAATCGCATGTGCTTGGATCTCTGAAAGTGCAAATTTACTCATCAAATTGATACGTGCTTCGTCTGAGTCAGAGCTTTTTCGAATCGTTGCAATAACTTCGTCAAGATTATCAAGCGCGATTTTTAGACCTTCAAGAATGTGGTTTCGGTGAAGTGAATTAATGAGTTCGTTTGCCGTTCTCCTCAGGATAATTTCTTGGCGATGATTAAGGTATGCGATCAAAATTCCCTTTAAGGTGAAGACGCGTGGAATTTGGTTGTCAAGCGCAACTATGTTGGCATGAAACGTTTGCTGCATTGGGGTGAATTTGTAGAGTTGGCTGAGCACATTTTGTGGATTTGCCCCGCGTTTTAATTCAATAACAATCTTTAGCCCGTCTCGACCACTTTCGTCTCGAAGGTCAGAAATGTCAGTAATGCGTCCTTCTTTAACCAAATCTGCAATTTTTGCTATCAAATGAGCTTTGTTTTGCTGATACGGAAGTTCAGTAACCTCAATGTGCATTTTGCCTTGATTACCTTCAACGATTGACGATTTTGCCCGCATCAACACACTTCCCTTACCTGTTGCATACATTTGTAAAACTTGAGTCTTGTCGTAAATTTCTCCTCCTGTTGGGAAGTCGGGACCAGGTATAAACGCATAAAGATTTTCAACGGTTATTTTGGAGTCGTCTAAGAAAAAGTGGGTAATTTCTGGTTTGATAAAGTACGGAGCGTCTTGATTGTACTGATCGTAAAATGTGCCCATTCTTTTTGCAAGTTCGGGCATCTCTTCGGCAAGTTTTGGTCCTTCCAGCGTTTTGGGTTTCGAATTATCAAGGATATAAATGAGCGCGTTCATAACTTCCTTTAGATTGTGTGGTGGGATTTTTGTTGCCATACCAACTGCAATGCCATCAACTCCGTTAGTAATCAAGAAAGGGAATTTTGCAGGAAGAACTTGTGGTTCATGTTCAGAGCCATCAAAATTGTTTGCAAAGTCAACGGTGTTTTTATCTTGTTCCTCAAGAAGTTCAGCAGCGATTTTTTGAAGTCTAGCTTCGGTATATCGCATTGCAGCGGGAGGATCTCCATCCATGGATCCAAAGTTTCCTTGACCGTCAACAACTGGATACCGTAAGCTCCAATCTTGCGCCATACGAACCATGGCATCGTACACGGCTGTATCTCCATGTGGATGAAATTTACCAATAGTTTCTCCAACGATACGAGCTGATTTTTTGTATGGGGTTCCCGGGTTAAGGTTAAGTATGCGCATGGCATACAAAATGCGTCGTTGGACGGGTTTAAGCCCGTCGCGAACATCAGGAAGTGCGCGGGCAACAATTACGCTCATGGCGTAGTCAAGGTACGACTTTTCCATCTCTTCAACAATCGACACGTGTTTTACTAATCCAAACTCAGTATCTTCTGTTATTAGGTTATTGTTTGATGGTTCTTCTGACATATTATTCTAAATCTAGTTGCTTAATTGCCATTTGAATAGGCGGGACAAATTCATTTTTTCGTGAAAGTCGTGGTCCAATGTCAAAAACTGCATCTTCAATGGGAGCCACATCAAAAGCTTCTTCAAGAATCCGACGTTCGTTCTCATTTGAATACAGCATTTTTGTATTAACGGCAAGAACGTCACTTATCGCGCAAAAAATATACTCAACACCTTCAAGTTGCTTAACATCCCGCATTGCCGATGTAAGTTCCGCCTTTTGTGCAACAAGTTTACTCTGTTCAACTGTTTCGACTTGGTTAATTAGAACCTGTTTTCCACTCATGTTGAATTTTTTGTAATCCTTGGTAACGATTTGTTGAGGGCTCAAATGTGTAACGTTTGATTTAACTTTAAATAGTTCAAAAATATATGCTTCAACATCATTAATCTCTGCTATGTGAGCGAGCTCGGTTACAAAATCTTTGTCATTCTGTGTTGTGGTTGATGAGCGAAACCCAACGGTGTCAGATAGTATCGCAGATAGCATAAGTCCGGCAATTTCTTGTGGTGGTGTTACGTTGTTTTGTTTCATAAGAAAATAGATGATACTTGCCGTAGAACCCCATGGTTTAACGGTTACAAATATGGCGTTTGTCGAAAGTTCAATGGGGTGATGATCAATAATCTCAATAATTGCATCGTTGGCGATTGTGTCGAATCGTTGGGATTTCTCGTTGTGGTCAACCAAAACAAACGAGTCTCCTGGCAAAAGTTGTTCGTTTACAAGCACTGGAGGAATCTCAACGCCGAATTTTTCAAAAACAAAACTAGTCTCTTCGTTGTGAGTGCCGGCTAACACAGGTTGAGCGCCTACGTGTCCAAAACCTTCCTTCTGGTCGAATAAATACTGCGTAGCAACCGAAGAAACCACGGTATCAAGATCAGGTTTTTGGTGTCCAATTATGTATGTCATCTAATTATTATATGTCAAGATTTGCCATCTTAGCATGTGTTTGAATAAAACGGCGCCTGGGAAGTACTTCTTCACCCATGAGAGTACTAAACGTTTCATCCGCCTTTGCTCCGTCAACGATGGTAACTTTTTTGATGGTACGTGTTTGTGGATTCATGGTTGTTTCCCACAATTGCTCGGGGTTCATTTCGCCCAATCCTTTAAAACGTTGTATGGTCATGCTGTCGGCTTTTACGTTAGTTGATTTAGTAAGTTCAAGTATTGTTGCATCTCTTTCTTCGTCCGAGAACACATGACGAACTTCTTTGCCTGCCTTGATCCTAAAAAGTGGTGGTTGGGCAATATAAACATACCCATTTTCAATAAGTGGTCTGAGTTGTCGATACAAAAAGGTAAGAACGAGTGTCGTGATGTGTTCTCCGTCAACGTCAGCATCGTTCATGAGAATGATCCGGTGATATCGTAAATTATCAAGATTCAACTCCTCCCCTATTCCGGACCCAAGTGCAATTAAGACTTCACGTAACCGTTCATTCGCAAGTACTCGATCAATGCGGTTTTTTTCACTGTTAATAGGTTTACCCGTAAGTGGCAAGATTGCCTGGAATTGACTATTCCTTGCTTGTTTTGCACTACCTCCTGCACTATCACCCTCAACAATATAGATT
This sequence comes from uncultured Candidatus Saccharibacteria bacterium, assembly GCA_964482365.1. Classification (GTDB taxonomy): domain Bacteria; phylum Patescibacteriota; class 4484-211; order 4484-211; genus CAYZXG01. The sequence continues at coordinate 6,846 of CAYZXG010000047.1, forward strand.
TCGGCTTTTTCGGGGTTTCGTTCCCTACAATCTGCCAGTTTTCCGGGTAAGCTCGCCGAGGCTAGTGCGCTTTTTCGCAGCACCGTCTCGCGTGCTTTTTTGGCTGCATTACGGGCTTGTTGAGCCAGTTGGGCTTTACCAATAATAATTTTTGCTTCTGCTGGATGTTCGGCAAGGAATGTTGCAAGCGCTTCTCCAAGTACTGATTCTGTAGCGGTTCTTATCTCGGGGTTTCCGAGTTTGCGCTTTGTTTGGCCCTCAAACTGAAGGTTTTGTGAATTCATTTTAATCGAAATGATTGCACTCATTCCTTCGCGGATGTCATCTCCACTTAGGTTTCCGTCTTTTACATCGTCGAGAAGATTTTCTTTTTTAGCGTAATCGTTAATGACGCGCGTTATGGCAGCTTTAAATCCAACCTCATGAGTTCCGCCTTCATACGTATTTATGTTGTTTACGAACGACATAAGGTCTGAATGAAATTCTTCGTGATACGTAAGTGCTATCTCGACGTTAAATGTTTCTTGTCCAGAGTCAACATCCCTGTTTACGTAAAAAGGCTCCTTTAATAACAGTTTGTGGTTTCGATTAAGGTGTCTTAAAAAGGATTTAATGCCGCCCTCAAAGTAAAACTGATAATCGATTGCCTCACGCGTGGTGTCTTTATTATCGATTAAATGAAACGTAAGTCCTGCTGTTAAAAAAGCATATTCCCGGAGTTGGTTGACAATACTTTGGTATTCGAATCCCTCTACCATCGTAAAAATTTGGCGATCAGGAACAAACGTTACCGCGGTTCCAGAATCATATGCCCAGTTAGAAAGAATTGTTTCCCAAGGGTTGGCATATGCTGGAGTTTGAACACTTTTGCCCGTGATCTTTTTGGGGATGAGTTTGGATTTTACTGCGCCACGTGAGTATTCTTGTATGTATGTGTTACCGTTTTTTTTAACCTCAACCTTCATTTTTTCGCTCACTGCGTTTACCACCGAGAGCCCTACCCCATGAAGTCCACCGCTTACTTTGTACCCTTCACCAGAGAATTTCCCGCCCGAGTGTAGTGTGGTAAGCATGACCTCGAGTGCGCTTTTTTTGTATTTGGGCATATCGTCGACGGGAATTCCCCGCCCGTTGTCAACAACCGTAACGGTATTTTCGGGGTTAAGAATTACCCAAATGGTGTTTGCGTAACCGTTTAGAGCTTCATCTACCGCGTTATTTACGATTTCGGTAAGAAGGTGGTGATAGCCATACGTACCCGTATCACCGATATACATTGCGGGACGTTTACGAACAGGTTCGAGACCCTCTAGAACCTGAATTGCGCTTGCGTCGTAGTTGTTTGCCATAGAACGTATTTCATTGTAGCATTTTCGTAAACCTCAACAACGCTTAG
>CAYZXG010000048.1:0-8204 GCA_964482365.1 uncultured Candidatus Saccharibacteria bacterium
TTTTTACCTCTCTCTCAACCTTTCTTCAACCCCCACCGAGTTTTGAAATGAGTTTATGGAAGAAAAAAATAGAGCAGTTGAGGAATATTATCGTGTAACTAAACCTTGGGGGTATATAGCAGTAACAAATCTATACTACAGAACCCCGCCTCCACAAACTTTACTCGTGGATTTAAGGGAAATCTTAGGTGTAGAAATAAAACCATGGACTGAGAAAGACTGGTTGAACATTTTTTAAAAATTCGAGCATGCCATTGTTGGAAAAATACTATTTTGAAACATTTCAGTTAAAACAGCAGGAGGAGTTAACTATTCAAAACTACGTTCAATATTTCTTAGAAAAACAAAACATTAAAAAACTGAATGATGAAGAAAAGAAAGCTGTCAAAGATAAATGGCAGAAAATTTTAACAGTTTTTAATGAAAATCATAAATACTTGAATTATTTTATTGCAATATTTCGAAAGAGACTATTTAAAGAAGAACCAGAGCTTTTTGTACCTTAATTTGAAAAATACATAGTTTCGAAAGGAGAACTTCTATGTCACTTCACCAATATGATAGCGTAGCTGAAGGCCACAGCTTTGTTGAAGCACGGTTTGAATCGTTTTTCTTGAACCAAGGATATCGCGAACACCCAAGTATGCCTTTAATTTCGGAAGGAGATGAGTCAGTGATCTTCACTGGTGCATCTATAAGTGCCGTAAAGGATTTGGTTATCAGTGAACGTATAGGCCATCCGGGTCTATACATTATTCAGCCCGTAATCCGTACTCAAGACTTTAGAAGTGCATTCAGCAACGAATTTGTACCACTCGGTCAAACATTTTTCCACATGGCGACTGTACATGCACCAGCGGGTTCGTATAATCGAGTATGTGCTGAGGCAATAGAGTTCACTGTCCACGGTCTTGGTGTATCGCCATCACGACTAATGGTGAAAACGACTTCAAGTGATCCCGAATTAACTTCGTATTGGAAGGACGTAACTGGGATAAAGGTAGAATATGATTCCAACAAACCCAACTACTACGTTTGGGAATATGGTGTCGAAGGGGTTCTAGGGTCTGGTATTACCATCTCCCTATACAATCCGACAACAAAAAGTTACTGGGATGTCGGTAACATTGTCATACTCCGTGACCCTACTGGTAGAGAGATTGGTGTTGAGTTTGGATACGGGATTGAGTTCTTTCTTACAGCACTAACTAGTACCGCCGAACCTTTACGATGGTCATTAATAGCTGATGTAGTACCGTATCAACCTGGTCTTCAGCAGAAACTCATGGCTTATCTCGAAGCGTTCGTAAGAATGAGTTGTGCAGGTGCAAAGATTGGCGATAAAAAAGTGGATCATATTTTCAAGCAATATGTGAAGGCTATAAATTTTATAAGCCAATTCCTAGAGATCGAGTTAAGCGAAATTCGTTCGATCTGTGAACAGTACTGCATAATGTTTAACCTTGAAGAACATTTGGAGGGAATATATGAAGCGTTAACATTCATAACCATCCACAGAGAGAGAATAGAAGTATTTCGACACTATGCGCTTCAGATATCAAATTCAAGGCAAATCCTGTGTGATCCTTCAAAGAAATTAAGTGCTCGTGCGAGGCAACTCGGACTGGTGAGTGAAGAACTACAAAAAGTTTTGACAGAGGAGGGGCTATCTCAGTTTCTCTAGCCGTGGTGTAAAACCCAAGTGATACTCTCTTTTGTTTCTGTTCAGGAGAGAGTATCACTCACAATATATAAATTAAATGAAAATATTACAAATAACTTCAGATTACCCCCCAGAGTCTTTGTGGGGAATGGGCTGGCATGTTTATTCTCTTGTAAACGGCCTTAAGAAAATGGTCGAAAAGGTTGATGTGGCCACAGCCTCAAAAAGTCGAGGTTTGCATGAAAACATAATTACTTCAACTCACTTAGATGATCAGCAATTATTAAGTCCTCACAAGTACGAGATCTTCAATAGTTTTGATAAATTCATTACCTGGGATAAAAAACTTGCACAAGAAATCTTGAGCCAAAGAGAAACCCTTAATTACGATGTAATTCACTGTCATAACTGGATGTCGTGGGAAAGTACAAAAATCATATCTGCAAAAACGCATTCTAAAACAGCGGTAAGCCTTCATTTTTTACAGAGACAATATGACAGCATGGACGATAGCTCCCAAGAACCATTCCACAAACAAGTGTATTCTATCGAAAATAATCTTTTTACTTCAGCAGATGCATTGATTCTCTTTAATGACAGCCAGAAAGATTTCTTATTAGACAATTACAAGGTAAATGCAAATAAAATCTATGTTATCCCTCAAGGAGTTAAAATATCTTCTTATACCTACAATGATTTGTGGAAAAAAAGACAAGAGACAGATGAGATAAGGGTCGTTTTTGTTGGTAGACTTGCAGAGGATAAGGGGATCCGACAACTTATTGACGTGATGCACGAACTTCACAGGAATCATAAAAATGTGAAACTTGACATAATTGGTAAAGGAGATCTTGAATCAGAGATTTTAACTCAAAAACACCCATTCATTACACTTCATGGGTATTTGAAAAGACCAGAACTTGAAGCCGTTCTAATCCAAGGTGATGTTTTTTGTCTACCGAGTAAGTCAGAAACGTTTGGGTTGGCTATTGTTGAGGCAATGCAAATGGGTTTGCCCATCGTAATGAATTCAGGAAATTATCTTCCTGGACTAATTGTAAACGGTCAGGAAGGATTTCGAATTCCATTAAAGCATGATAGTTCTAATTACACCATAGATATGGATGAGTTGGAGAAAATGCTTGAAACATTAGTCACAGACCCTCAGATTAGGTATAATCTAGGAAAGAACGCATATCATAGAGCAAGATTAGACTACTCGAAAGAACGGTTTGTCAGAGATACTTTTGATTTATACGAAAAATTATGCAAGAATCAAAAATTAACATGAAAATTGGTGTTTTTGCACCTTCTAGTCCAGCAATTGGTGATAGAACCGAAGATACCTACGCATATTTGTGTGGTAAAGGTTTTGAGGTATATGAACATCCACAAGTCAGGAAAGTAACTGAGCATACTGCGGGTTCAGTGGAGGACAGGGTTGCAGCAATTCATGAATTGTATCAAGACCCAACCGTTGATATGTTGATGTCATTTTGGGGTGGGCAGAATAGTAATGAATTGTTACCGCATCTTAATTATTCTCTGATTAAAGCTAACCCCAAGCCGTTGATTGGTTATTCCGATACAACTGCTTTGCTCCTCGCAATTACGAAACAAACAGGAGTAACAACGTATATGGGACCTGCTGCAATTACGTTTACAAAACCAGAACCAATAGATTATTCATATGAGAACTTTGAGAAACTTGTTATCAAAAAAGAAGAAGTAATCTTCAAAGATGCAGATAATTATGCTGACGATCACTACTATCTAAATGATGATCCTACTCAGCGGGAGATTCATCCGAATCCTGGAAGAAGGGTCCTTATCGAGGGTACTGCAATGGGGGAAATTATTGCGGCTAATTTGCAAACACTGCTGGTTCTATCGGGTAGCAGGTTCCTGCCAGACTTGAAAGGCAAAATATTATTTTTGGAGGAATCCGAAGATACAAACGTCGGCGTGATTCATAGGTTTTTAACGCAACTTACTCAAATTACGGACATTAATGATTTAAAAGGTATATGTTTCGGTCGTTTTTGCCAACAGTCCGGGTTCTCAAATAGTTATCCGGTTGAAAAATTGCTTGAGATAGTCTTTAGAGATGCAACCATCCCAATAATCTATGATTTGAATTTCGGACATTCTGATCCGATCCTAACAATACCAAATGGTGGTTATGCTGAGATTGATACCGCAAGAAACTTAATAAAGATAAGTGCTTCAAAATAGTGAGTGGCGGGGTGGGGTAGATTTATTTATTATTCAATGTTCAAGTATCGTAAGTCTGGGATGTGTATTAATTCCCTTTGTCCAATGAGAATCTTTCCAACCTTGTGCACCACGCAGAGCCATTGTGTATTTATGGATTCTAATAATCCTTTACGTTTCCTATTGTATCAAAAATGCTATATACTAATGTGAGGAAAAGTAAAGAAGTATCATGAACAAAGACGAAACACTCGTAAAAATCACTGAAGCCGCAAAGATGTTAAACGTACACCCCAATACCCTCCGCAAGTGGGATAATAAAGGTATCCTTGTGGCAATACGTTTTGGTGAGAGGAAAGATAGAAGGTATAAAGTTTCAGACATTGAGGAGTACATCGCGCGGAATAAGAAATAACACATGAAAATAACAGATAATGAAAAGCGAGACGTAATCAAATACTTAGAAGCAGGAAAACCGCTTCCGGAGAAATACCGCTTCCTCCTTTTTGATGATGATCGCGAAGTTGAGCTTCTGTGGAATGGCAAGACAAATGAAGTAACAAATGTTGTTCTACCGTTCCAAACAATAGAGCAGATTGATGAGCCAAGAAGCGATGCGAAATTTGGGATGCAAAATACGTTATTTGACACTTCAGGTAGACAGATAACTGGTTGGACAAATAAACTCATCTGGGGAGACAACAAACTTATCCTTTCTTCTCTCAAAAATGGCCCACTCCGAAAAGAAATAGAAGCGCAAGGTGGTCTAAGGCTTGTTTATATTGACCCTCCATTTGATGTGGGAGCAGATTTTTCGATGAATGTTGAGATAGGAGAAGAGAGTTTTACAAAAAGACCTTCTGTTATTGAGGAAATAGCCTATCGTGATACTTGGGGCAAAGGCGCTGATAGCTTTATTGCAATGATATATGAGCGCCTTCAATTGATGCACGATCTACTGGCGGAAGATGGAAGCATATTTCTTCATTGTGACTGGAGATTGAGTGGCTACATACGAGTTGTTCTTGAGGAAATCTTTGGTGAAGAAAATTTCAAAAATGAAATTATCGTTCATTACACAGCAGTTGGGTTAAAAGCGAAATCAAAGAAATTTCATCAAAATACAGAAAATGTATTCTACTATGTAAAAAATAAAGAGCGATCAATTTACCATGAGGTGTTTGAAAAATTGGATCAGCCTCGTACCGCCAGCAAACACGTATTTGATTCAAAGACAGGTAAGGCAAGTAGGGTAAGAGATGAAAATGGCAAAATTCAATACTTCGAAGTTTGGGAAAATAAAGTTGACAATTTTATTGAGATCCCTGCACTTAGAGGTGACGAAAAAATTGGTTATCCTACACAAAAAGCCGAAGGCTTATTGGAACGACTTATTAAAGCAACTACTAACGAAGGTGATATGGTTGCTGATTTCTTCTGTGGGTCTGGCACAACGCTTGCGGTTGCGGAAAAACTCGGCAGGAAATGGATTGGCGCGGATTTGGGTAAGTTTGGTATACATTCATCTCGAAAAAGACTAATTGGTGTTCAACGAGAAATGAAAAAGGCTGGAACAGATTTTCGGGCTTTTGAAATACTTAACGTTGGAAGGTATGAAAGAGATAGTTATTTGTCAGTGAATGATGATCTCCGGGCAGAAGAGAGAGAGAAACAAGCGCAACGAAAAGAAAAAGAGTTCGTCGAACTTATTATTTCCGCTTATAAAGCAGAGCCGGTAGAAGGCTTTGTAACCATATCAGGCAAAAAGAGAGATAGACTTGTTGCAGTTGGTCCAATAAACACTCCGGTTTCGCATACTCTTATTCAAGATATTGTGAATGAATGTAAAGATAAACAATTAACCAAAGTTGACGTACTCGGTTTTGATTATGAAATGGGAATGGACATACAGGAATATCAAGATCAGGGAATTGATATAGCATTCCGTATTATTCCAAGAGAGGTGTTTGATAAGAGAGCAGTTGAAAAGGGTCAAGTAAATTTTTATGATGTTGCCTACATTGAGGCCAAGCCTATTATTAAAGGACGGGTAAAGAGTAAAGAATTATCTATCGAACTTACAGACTTTTCCGTTTTTTACAATCAAGATGCCTCAGAAGAAACTACTGAGGCACTTCGTCCGGGTGGAACTAAGGTTGTAGTTGAAAATGGACAGGTAGTCAAAATTTCCAAAGACAAGGACGCAGAACTAGTGGAGCGAGAAGTTCTTACTAAAAAATGGAGCGATTGGATTGATTATTGGGCAGTTGACTTTAACTTTGCAGATAGAAAAGAAATCGTTACTGAAATCGACAAAGATGGAAAGTTAGTGGAACGGTGGACTGGTGATTATGTTTTTGACAACGAATGGCAAAGTTTCAGAACAAAAAAGAACAGAAATCTTGAATTAGTGTCGTCACCGAAAGCAATTGCAAAGGGCACTTATAAAGTTGCTGTTAAAGTTGTAGATATCTTTGGCAACGATACAACAAAAGTAATGGAGGTCAATATATGATAACTATTTTAGCAATGATTGTTAAATGAGTATACTAGACAATGTTAAATGCGCCTGGGGCTTACCGACACGCAAGTCTTGATATAGAGCGATAGTTCGAGGTATAATGTTAAATATGACTTACAAGCAAAAAGCTTTTATTGACATCCCATTGAAATTGTATGAACCTAATTGGGGTTCAGGACTTACACGCACAATTGTTGAGCTTGAGAAATTAAGGGTAAAACGACTTGCTGGCCCTATGCCTCCATACATTTTTTTTCAAATTAAGGAGATCTTTCATTGGTTAGAGAGTCTTGGTTCTACGCGAATCGAAGGTAATAGAACGACTCTGGCTGAATTCGTCGAGAAAATAATCGAGAAAACTTCCAAAGATACTAACGAAGAACAAATGCGTGAAATCTTCAACATTGATCGAGCAATAGAATTTATAGAAAGTAATATCGGTGAGGGAACTAATATTACTCGGGCGCATATTTCTGAAATACACAAAATCATAGTTGATGGTTTGAGTCTTCCGCCGCAAGGAGAAGGTTCTCGTAATCCAGGGGAATTACGATTGATTAACGTTAGCATACAGAAATCTGACTTAGTCTTACCAGACACAATTAAAGTTCCAGGTTACTTCGATGAGTTACTGAGTTTTGTAAACGAGAAGAGAGACCCTCAAAATGATTTATTGGTAACCGCCTTGGCACATCATCGAATGACATGGATACATCCTTTTGACAACGGTAACGGTAGAATGGTTAGAATGTTTACTTACGCGATGCTTATTAAACAGGGGTTCCAAGTACAAGCAGGTCGAATACTAAATCCGACTGCATTTTTTTGCATGGACAGGGATATGTACAATAGTATGCTTTCAAAGGCGGATACAGGTGAGCGGGATCTCGTAATTTCTTGGTGTGAATACGTATTATCTGGGCTCAAGAGCGAGATTGAAAAAATTGATCACCTTCTCGACCCTAAATACACAGTCGAAAAAGTATTATTACCAGCTCTCAATTTTGCACTTGACCGACAACAAATAACTCAAAGGGAACACGAGATACTTGCTGCATTAGTCAAGACAGAAGATATGACTTTAAGGTCGTCTGGTTTAGAGGCAATCATTGGACAAGAGTCTCCAGTTCAACGATCTCGGATAATCAAGAAGCTAAAAGAAAAAGGGATGCTCCGTTCACTTACTAATAACGGGCGCATCTATACGATAGGTTTTGTTAATAACTATCTTTTACGAGGCGTAATCAAATCATTAGAAGATAATAACTTTGTTCCAGGAACCTTAAGTACCAATTAATCATGGCACTACATAAAGATTTCCCCAAAGACCCATACGTCATACTAGACCCGAATATACGTTGGTTTCCTGCTGATGAGGATTTACGAGAGAAAGGGTATGACAAGTTACTTCCTCCGTTGGTTGCTGATCTTCGAAAAAGAGTAAAGGATTGGCGTGATAGACACTATGACGGAGCCAGCGAAACCTCTAAAGCATTATTGGACTGGTGGTTTAATGAAGAACATATCGTATACGACCAAAGCGGAGTTTCATCAAAATTTCAATATTACTTTGCCCAAAGAGAGGCATTAGAAACAGTTATTTGGTTATACGAAGTGGCGAAGGTGAAAGACAAGTATGATCTTATTCGCTACAACTCTACAGGAGTATTGAGCGCAGGAATGTTTACTGAGGACTGGTTGCGTTTTGTTATCAAAATGGCAACCGGTTCGGGCAAAACAAAAGTGATGAGCTTGGTAGTTGCATGGGCGTATTTTCATAAAAAGTATGAGCTAGACTCTCGCCTA
>CAYZXG010000049.1:0-8125 GCA_964482365.1 uncultured Candidatus Saccharibacteria bacterium
TACGACACTCCGCTATGTACTGTTATTGCCTATGTACTCATGCCTAATCACTTTCATCTTTTGCTTCGTGAAGATAACCAAGGTGGAATATCAAAGTTTATGCAAAAGTTACAAAACGCGTACACACGATATTATAACCAAAAAAATGATCGAAGCGGCTGTTTATTACAAGGGAGTTACAAAGCTGTAGTTGTTCGCTCTAACGAACAACTACTTCATGTAACACGTTACATCCATGTAAATCCAGTAAGCGCGTCCCTTATTAATATGGAGGATCTTGCAGACTATGAGTGGAGCTCGTATTCGTTATATATTAGCAAACCTCCCAAAAACGAAATTGAAACCATTTGTGAACCTGAGATTGTGCGTAGCCAGTTTAGATCAAGAAAGTCATTTATCGGGTTTACCATGGCCTCACTTGGAGAAGATGTTGTAGGTTCCATAATGGAAAAGTTGTCGATAGATGAGGGTTTTGGTTGATAGAGAAGCAAACTAAACATCGAATGTTTAGTTTGGCTTTGTACAAGGATAAAGTGTGTTTTGAGATACAGGTTTTGAACAGAAATTTAGTATCCCCCTCACTCTTGCGAAAGGATTATCAACGCCAATAAAAACAATCACGTAATTGCTCGTAACTTTGCGTCTTGATACAATTGTCTTGTTGCCCATGATACCCAATTTGCCACTTCCCACACAATTTACAACCGCAACACCACTTTCAAAGTTCATTGCAATGGTTTTATTTATTGCCTTACCATTTATTGGCTTTTGGTTTGGGATGAATTATCAGACTCAGATTAGTCAACAAAGTTCTCTTTCGCCTATTCCAGTTGATCCCATCGTGACGGTCCCCGCAATCAAATCTACAACGCCTCCCGCCGAAACGACCATTACATCCTTTGTTGAAAACGCAGATTTTCCTGCACCTCAAGGAGTACGGATGTTATTTAGTGACCCTTTACATGGTGTGAAAGTCTTTACCCTAAGCTACGGGGCGGCGCAAGACTGCCTTTCTGGTTGCTTTTATAGTAATGCAACGGGTATAGAATACGGAGCTAAAATTGGCTGGATATCAATGAACAACTACGATGCAATCGATGATGCAAAATTTGTTTTTTACGACTTTGATATTTCTGACACCTATCTTTATACTGACGAGTTTTTTCAATTGCTAAATAGCAAAGACACGTGGGTTTACCAAAATGCATTTTTAGTCATGCTTGCCGAGGATGAAGATGTGCCCAGAAGTGTTCTTTTAACTATCGCTCAAGGTTTGTCGTCATATATACAACCGTCTCTGGCGAATAGTCTTTTAAAAAATGTAACGGTTAGAAACGATCGCGAAATAGTAACGGCGCTAGCCAATCTTCCTGTTTTTTCGGGTGATGCTTATAGTGAAATTCGAACACAAGCACAAGAATTGTTGAATGGATTGTAACCTCAAAAATGATCCCAAATCTAACCGACGATCAATTAAAAAATGTTCCGGAGAACATTCGTCCTATCCTTGAAAAAGCACTCGATCAGGATGCTGAAGGGTTCGAAGAATTAGTAACCTCGGCACTTGATTCCTCTCCTATTCTTAAAAGAATTGAATTTGTTTCATACCTTGCTATACAAGCGATGAGTCTATTATCAGGTTTTACTCTGAGTAGTTATGCTTTTTCGGTTTCGTATTCAAATGGTGATCCGTTAGTAATGCCCTGGTACGTCTCGGGAATTTTAAGCATAGTTGCAGGCCATGTTGGGGCGCGTCTTGCACAATCCCAAATGGACATAATATCGAATCCGTTAGGTCCAAACACTACACCAATTCAGAGAATTATGTTTACTCGGTTTGGCAAACAGGTTTTGTCCATTCGTACCATTGCTATGGTTGCATTTCTTAACATAGTCTTTTATGGTTTATATGTTAGTGTGTGGATATTATTAAAGCTATGGGTGCTCAGAATCCATGCAGTACAATAACAAATAGTGAGAGCTCGTAGCTCCTCAGCCCGGCTAGAGCGTTACGTTGACATCGTAGAGGTCATTGGTTCAAGTCCAATCGAGCTCACCAGATGAAACATTGCCTTCTCCGCAGTGCGAACTGTATTGATATAAAGGGGCTGATATGGGGATTAAAGCTCTATATCTCCGTATACGTTAATTTTCTTTTGCAAAAGTTTCTTCAGTTGTGTTGTTTCAAGGTCTAGTAAATCAATTGTTTTGTCAACTTTAAAAATGTTCCCATGACCTGGAACGATATAGTCAGCCATTTCCCATACTTTCGCGCGATTTCGAATATGCTGTTTAGGTTCCTTGCTAAAAGCTACCCAATTACTTATTTCCTTGTAATCGCCTTCATATTCAAATAAATCGCCAGTAATAGCGATCAGACCCATGTCCGTCGTTACATATACGCCAATGCTCCTGTCATCATGCCCTGTCATGGAAACCACCGTAACGTTAGAATCAATTTTTAGACTATTTTGGAAAAAACGTGCGATATCCCCATCATAGATGTCGAAACCAACAATGAGTTTTGCTTTAGGAAAGAGATTATTATTGCTAATATGATCTGCGTCACCATGTGTACAAATAATATATGCAATATCCTTGGCCGCCAAACCGAACGTAACAAGGACATCTAAGATAGTAGTTTTGTCTTTTGGAAGCCCTGTATCTACTATGATATTTTCATTAGAAATAACTAGCGAGATAGTACCGTCAGCCCTTTGAGTCTCCATTTTCTTGTTCCAGATAGCATAACCAGGTTGAATTACATGTACGTTGGCCAACTTTTTCATAATAGAATTATATACCAATATCGTAAAATCGTCGTCGGTTGGTTTGAAAGAAAGTGCATGAGGGTCACCAATCAATATCTCATTTTAGGCAAATTTCTGAGACAAGTTTTTAATAGTAAGTATGAGATTTGCAATTCTTTCCTGAGGATTACCATCAATGTGTGCGTTGGGGAGTTCAAGTTGGCCAGCTTCAAACATAATATCTTTGAGAATGTGATCCTTTGGTACATCAAAAGCCAGCGTTGCAGCTATCTTATAAGATATAAGTTATGGGCCAATAATTCCTTCTTCGTAATAAGTAGTAAGAAACAGGTAATATTCCAGTAGGGCTTTTGTTAAGGCATTGCCTGTAGAATGTTCACATTTTGTCCACAGTTTATGTGACTGCTCGTCGAATTTTTTCATGTCAAAAGTTACATGCATGTTCAGGAGTATTATACGCCCAATTATGTGAGAGATCTTAAGAATCTGAGCCATCTTCCGCGTTGGTACACTCTTTAGTATTGACAAAACGCCAGTCCTATAGTATACTTTCGTGAGTTAGAAAAGCAGTTCTTTGTCAATTAAAAATGCCCAAAAGGGCGTAACTCTCCCACGAAAGGGGAAACCTACTATGCGAAATTTCGGGCAGTACATCAAAGAGCGGCTTGAGGCCGCGTCGTTGTGGGCCATTGTTAAAGTATTGGCCCTGTTGCTGGTGGTTGTCATCAGCGACATTGAGTTCGTGATTGAATTCTTCGAGTCCCAGGTCGCGGTGAGCCTGGTCTTCATTTTTGTGATGGCTGCCTACACGGTGGCCATTCTTGCTGTCGTGTTTGTGGGGACGCTTATCATCGCGTCGATCCCCTACTCCTTTCGAACAAAGCGGCAGGATTGGGCGATAGCTGGGGTTTACCTCGGCATCGCTACCACCGTCGGGAACCTGGCCGGGGCGTATCTCGCTCGGATGGGTTCTACGGGTGCTGATGCATTTATTAGCGCCCTTCTCACGACCGGGTCCTTTATGATCGCCGTTGGCATGACTTTGGCCATCGGCAATGGCTATTCCATGGCCATCACAAACGGCATGTCGTATCCTATGCCGCGGACTCGGCTTGGCGACTACATTCTTCAGGCCATCCTGCAGTTTGGAATGGGTTGGGCCGTCACCTTTTACGGAGGGTATGGCATGACGGCAGCCCTTGTTGTGGGCGTCTTTGCTTCCCTTGTTGGTCTTGGGGGGCAGCAATATACGCTGCCGTCGATGATGTTTGCGTTTTTGGTTGCCATCGGGGGGGTGGAGCTTTTTGTCTTGCCTCCAGCTCTCGCCCCCATTTTGGCGGCGATGATTTTGGCCGCCAATTTCGCGTTGTATCCTATCTGGGCGTGGGTACATCTGCTGGTTTGGAACCGGCGCCTTGAGCGTCGGTATGAAAAAGAAACTGTTTAAAAACAGGCGCGGAGTTCACACAGATCGTTTGTGTGACCTTCGCGCTTTGTCGTAATAAAACATGATAAAATGTACTATATGAAAAGGAATAAAATAATTGCACTATCTGCAATTGTAATAGTTGTGAGTGTTGTGTTTTTGGTTCCAAAATTCTCCGCTGAGTGTGATTATGCAGACGGTGGATTCCGTGCACCTGGATCCATAATCAGACACGCTTCATGTAGTTGTAGGGGGATAAAAATTGGCTCAGATCAGAGACCATATGACGGGGGTATGAGTTACCGATGTTTGGGTTTAGTTACTGCACAAGAATGTGAAATTGGAGAAATAACCGAAAACTACAGTCTAAAAGTAATTAGTAATGATTGTTCGATAGATACATCCGACATAGGTCAAGTCACCCAATCTGAAGATGCGGAATTTGAAATACAACTTGGGGCAAGGTTTCAAATTGGCGTAAATCAAACCGCATTCATTCTGCCCGATTTCGATCGCAAGGGCAGTTTGAGTCTTAAAGTAGTAGAATTTTACAACAATCCTTGCCCTTCTGATGCTCAGTGTTTTTGGAGTGGGCTTGATGTTTATTATGAATTTACCGAAATTTCAGCCGATGGGACTGTTGCTATCTACACTCATCCAGGAAATATTAACGATGCGCATTATCAAGTAAGTATGGTAGAGAGCGACTACAAAACAAAAGCAACGTTTATTGTAGAGCAAAAGGATCTTACAGAAACCCAGACGACCAAAGAGTAACAACTACACGCAAATCTTATCAGCCTTCATCTGATAGAATCGCATTATGAACTTTGTGCTCATTCCCCTCTCTGTCGGTACTCCCGATACGCTCAAAAGCCAGATGCACATTGTTCGTAGATCGTATCAATCCCACTTAATTTCTCGCGACCTTACTCCCCTCTTTATAACCACACTTTTTACCAAAGAAATGATTAATGCGGCTTATCTACTTTCCAATGGAATGTTACTTATGGGCGGTATCGATATTAACCCCAAAACCTACAATCAAAAATTGCACAATAAAACTGAACGTATTAGTACAAAACTTGATGAGCTCGAAATTACTCTTGCAAAAAAGGCTTTTAGTGACAGCAAACCGATACTAGGGATTTGTCGTGGATCGCAGATTTTAAACGTCGCGCTTGGAGGCACTCTTTATCAGCATCTGTTGGATGTGTATGGTGTTGATCATTCTGTTGAAACCTATGAGGAACTTGGAAAGAACAAAACAAAAATAAACATTCTTCCAAACACAAATCTGCTTGATATCGCAAAAACAAAAACAGCAGCCGTACTGTGTGGCCACCACCAAAGCGTTAATAATCTTGGTCGCGGACTTCGTGTATGCGCACAGGATAAAAATGGCGTAGTGGAAGCAATAGAAGGTGTTAAGCCAGCTCAATTTGCAATAGGAATTCAGGCACATATCGAAATGCAACATACAAAGTTTACTCATAGTGTGTTTAACGAGTTTGCTAAATATGTTAAGGCGTTTGCGTGATATTATTACGTACAGTGGACTTAGTTACTAGTTTTATTGACATAGTGTTGCATCTTGATACGTACCTGACTGAGCTTGTGTCACAGTATGGAGTTTTAACCTACGCGATACTTTTTGGCATCATTTTTTCAGAAACGGGACTTGTGGTAATGCCGTTTCTTCCCGGTGATTCATTATTATTTGCCGGTGGCGCGATTGCGGCGCTTGGTTCTCTCAATATTTGGTTTATGTGGGGGCTTTTAGTTGTCGCTGCAATTTTGGGTGATACCGTAAATTATTGGGTTGGTCATTTTTTAGGTCAGAAGATTGTTGATAGTCCAAAGATTAAGTTTATTAATCAAGACCATATTGATAAAACACAAAAGTTTTACGAAAAACACGGGGGTAAAACTATTATTCTTGCACGGTTTGTCCCCATTATTCGCACCTTTGCGCCATTTGTTGCAGGAATTGGTAGGATGAATTATTCCAGGTTCTTTGCGTACAATATTGTTGGTGGAATAATATGGATTACGCTATTCACCTTTGCTGGATTCTTTTTTGGAAACATACCCGTTGTGCAAACAAATTTTCACTATGTAATTGTTGTAATTGTGCTTTTGTCAGTGTTGCCAATGGTTTTTGAGTATATAAAAAGCAAGCGTGGTGTTGTCAACATAGCCAATGAGGGTTGAATGAATCAGTAAAGTTCTATAAGATTATCTTAATAATGGAGAAATTCTTCACAAAAATTGCAGGGGGATCTGAGACCCTTGGAAAAATTATTATGCTTGGTCTCGTTATTATCGGGACATTTCTTATCATTGCGCAAACATATTCAATATTTAACAAGCCTATTGATCAAAAGTACTACTATGACCAGTCCAACGATGGAGTAGACGATGCAATTGATGCCAAATAATACATCACTAAAAGGAAATCGAGGGTTTACGCTGATTGAATTATTAGTTGTAATCGTAATAATTGGATTACTTGCTGGCATTGGTATTTCATCGTTTACGGGTGCAATTCAGCGTGGTCGTGATGCTAAAAGGATAAGTGATATTACCGAGATAGGGGGAGCGCTAAAACGTTATTTTATTGATAATGGGAAGTATCCTGGTAGTGCTGATGGTGTGCCCAATACTGGGCAAAAAATAGGAGTAGGGAATGCGATCGATACCTTGTTGAAACCTTATTTGGAAATTGTGCCTAAAGATCCTATTGATGATGGAAGTGTGTACTTTTATGCGTACGATCCTCAACATTGTGCCGATGTGGTTTCAGGTTCGTGTGCATGTGATGGTACGGTAATCTCGGCATTAAGCATTAATCGTTTGGAAATTATGGAGTCTCCATCAAAGGTTACGTGTTCGGGAGGAGATCAAAATATACACCATGCTGATTATAATAAGGCCTTTCTTCCAGCAGCTCCCTAGCCTACTCACCGGTTCAAGCTGCGGCAACATCCAGAGTTGACTTTGTTGGTACAAAAGCCATTGCGAGTGGTTATTTACAGGTTTCGAGAAATCGTATTGAAATCGTAGTGGCCTTTATTTAGTTTGATATAATTGGTTACAAGGTGGGAAGACCTTTTCAGATCGATACTAATGATATTTTACATGTGTACAACCGTGGGGTTGATAAACGAGTTGTGTTCGATACTAATATTGACCATGAAAGATTTATCCATCTTTTGTGGTATGTAAATAATTTCTCGTATCCTTATTCTAAATACCTCAGGCAGCAAATGGCATCAGATATTATCCCTGAGCAGTTTATTACCCTGATGTATCGATACAAAATTCCTTTGTGTACAATTATTGGGTATGTGCTCATGGATAATCATTTTCATCTATTACTTCGTGAGGATAAACAGGGTGGGATTTCAAAATTCATGCAGAAATTGCAGAATGCGTATACCAGATACTACAACCTTAAAAATGACAGGTCAGGGTGTTTGTTTGAGGGGAATTATAAATCAGTACTTGTTGAATCTAATGAACAGTTGATTCATGTTTTGCGCTATATTCATTTGAATCCAGTTGTAGCAGGTCTTATAGAGATTGATTCTATATCACACTATAAATGGAGTTCGTACCCAACGTATATTTCAAGAAAGAAGATACATTCGATTTGTAACCCAGATGTGATTATGGATAACTTTAAAACCAAAGGGAGCTTTATTTCTTTTACAAGAGCACCTTTTATAAAGCGGGACGATATGAGTACAGTGAGAAACCTGACAATTGATGAGGATTTTTAGCGCTGTGTAAGGATGTCAACTCTGGATGTTGACGCGCAAACATCGCGCGACACTAAGGTGGAGTTTACGAAGTAATACTCCTAAGAATGTAGTCATTCTATGGTGCCGAGGGAGGGAATCGAACCCCCATAACTGGTTCTTCA
>CAYZXG010000050.1:0-8069 GCA_964482365.1 uncultured Candidatus Saccharibacteria bacterium
TGGATTTCACTTTTGGAAGCCAGCTTTCTGGTGATTCGGCTGCAACCATATCACCAAAACTATGGGAAACGACATATAAGATCCCCCAAACTGTATTTTACTGATACCGGGGTAGCTTGCAGGTTGTTAGGTATTTCGTCTGCACAAGAACTACAGAACCATTATCTCATTGGCGGGTTATTCGAAAATTTCATTATCATGGAGATTAAAAAACATATTGCGAATCACATCAGTTCGTCACAGCTATATTTTTTCCGAGATAGCAATGGGAATGAGGTTGATGTCATAATTGATAGCGGCTTAAAACAAATTCCTGTCGAGATAAAAGTGGGGGGTACATTTTCGAAAGATTTTACTAAGGGTATTGAGTACTGGCAAAATCTGACAATGACAAAAGAAGATGATTCTTTTGAACCCGGTTTTGTAGTTTACACTGGTCAACAAAAGCATGAGGGTAAAAATTACTCGCTACTACAGTGGAATGCACTCGATGCGCTTTTTGAGAAAATTGCATTAGATACTGCTGGTTAGTCATGAATCACAGCACGAATTTGTCATTGACCGCAACGGATGCGGCGGGGAATTCAATTTCGTATCCGCCCATGACGCTAGGGATGGCGGTTAGTTTGGCAGCCACGAGAAATTCTGCATTGCTGTCGTTCCTAACTATACCAATTTTTTGCCCTCGGCTTGGTAGCAATTCGTAATAGATAATAGTGTTTAATTTTAACATGGGTTTATTTGACGACATACGCGAGGTAGTTAGAAAAATTCCCAAAGGAAAAGTTTCAACGTACGGGGATATTGCCGCAATGGTTGGTACTACCGATGCGCGAAAGGCGGGATGGGCTTTGCATGGAAATCAAGATAAAACAATCCCGTGCCATCGCGTAGTTAAAAAAGACGGAACATTGGCAAAAAACTTTTCGCTTGGTGGATGGGATGAACAGCAAAAATTACTTGAAGCAGATGGTGTTGTGTTTACAACGGATCATCAAGTGGATATGGAGACATACCGTTGGAATGGTGGCAGATAGTATCCTTAAATTAAGCAGATCTAGTAGATATAGCAAGTGCAAAACAAGATGACTAATCCTCCAGTACGTCATGCTGAATCCATTTCATTATCTGGATCCTGAAACAAGTTCAGGATGACTAGCTGAAACAAATTTTTTATGTCGAGTAAGGTTGATGTGGGGTTTTCACGAAACCCAAGAAACACTGGTCTTGTCTTCCGATTCGTATTCTTGAGCTTTGAGTGAAAGATTGTAGTCTTCTGCTTTAGTCATGAGTTCTTCAAAGTCATCCATTGACATAAATACACCTTTAGGTTTACTTCGTTGAAGAACATACACGGGTGACTTGCGAATTTTGCTAAACACTTCAGCCGTGTTATATCTCAAATCAGAAATTGTAGTACTATTGTCATCTCGCAAAAACATATTGAAATTATAACATAATTATTATGATTTTGTTTCTTGGATGTTGAATAGTTTTAGAATATCTTTGGTTTTCCACTCTTCGCGTTTGATGGGTGTTACGGCGTGTGGACATACAAATTCTCTATTAGAAATTTGTGTAAATGGCTCATGTGGCAAGTAATAGAGGTATACAATTTTTTCGACATCAAGTTTATCAACTCCGCCGGGAGTTATAATTTCAATACCCGTTGCTGGTTTATTTTCATCCCACGTATGTAGCATCCACGTTAGCTTGTTGTTGGTAAGAGCTGCAAATGCAAGTGCATTGTTCAATCACCTGCATTGATTTTGAACCAGTATTTAACTACTATATAAATACATGGATAAACACATGGGTTTTGCCCTCATTGAACTTTTGGTCGTAGTTATAGTTCTTTCAATTATTGGAATTGCCGGAGTGGTGTGGTTTGGAACGCAATCAAGTCAAGTTGCTACTCCGTCAGTTAACTCACCCATCATTCCTGCTTCCATATGCTCAGGAATATGGCAATAATCCATCCAGCCACGGGGGTTCATGACGTCCAATGCGAAACCGCACTTTGGACAAGTAATGGTGGCTTTTGTTTTTGCGGTCATAATTCATTCTCTCACCTTGCCAGCTTTTCCGGTGACTGATTTTTGTAAGTATTGATATATTTTTGGATCAAGGCTTTGTTTACGGTTTCCAGTTTCATCATTTTACCCCAAGAGGCCACTACAATTTTATTATCGTTACCAGAACGAGGAGAAACAACCGTGCTTTGTGAATTCTGTTTACCTAGTTCTTCTAAAACGTTAATCTCATCTTCAGGGATATTTTTGTACGAAATCCAAATGCCTCCATGCTCCAAATTATGTACCCCCGCTTTGTCATCAATTTCTTTACTGTACACACCCCAGTTTTTGGCCTCACCTAAGTGTGAACCCGAAGTCGGCGGATTGGTTTGATACTCAACACTGGTTCCAGCAGATACATGATCGCTACCTTCAATCGAAAACCCCTCCACTTTCCCCTCTAAGTAAACAGCTTTAACCTCTTGTTCAAACGCAATCTGTTCCGGCGACTTTTTCGTTAACGCAATGAAACCCACGATGATCAAAACAATAATGATTCCAGTTAGACCCCAGTTACGGATTTTCTTTAAAGTGTCCGCCTTCTGCTCGCGTTCCCAACGTAACTCTTTGATTTTCCCCTTTCGCTCACGTTTGGGTAGTGCGTTCCATTCTTCGGGATAATCCATATTAATGATCTCCTCCTTCTCCTGCATGCCCAGCTCCTACTCCACAAATCAGTGGATCATTAATTTTCTTAATAGTTAGGTGAATTGCAAATAAAAGGATCCCTATTCCCAGTAAGCCGAACTCCTGACCTCTAAAAGGTAAGAAACCCAAGACTGCTGTTGCCGAACCAAAACCAATTAAAGAAGTTAAAACTACTGATCCACAAGAGGCACAACCAACCCCCAACATACTAGTAGTCACTCCCACAGCCGACATCCCCATTGACTGCTGAACTCGAGCAGTTTGTTTAAGGTAATAAATCAAAAGACTCACTTGTACTCCTGCCAAACCGGCACTCATAAAGGTAACAGTACGAGAGAGTGGTGTGAAATTAGTTTGCAATGATCCCAACAAGCCAGTGAGTAGATTTGTTTTCTGCCACAAAGTCATGGTAGAGCTCGTCATGGTTTTGGTAATTAAGTGAAGATTGGGCAACCAGGCGGCAAAAGCAATTACCATCAAAGAAATTGCGATTGCCACTGTTAAATACTTTGGTTGGGTCACTATCTTCAACACTGTCATAGCTATTGGAGTAAAGGATCAATTATGGCTTGGAAAGCGGCGTATGGTTGGGCACCCACTACTAAATCACCATCAATCTCTCCGTTACTAGTCGATTTGCCAATCACAAAGGTAGGTGTGCCGGACGCTCCTGCAGCGGTTCCGTCAGCAATATCTTTTTTAACTTCATCCGTCTGAGCTGGATCTGACAAACATGTATTAAATAAACCGAGATTTAATCCCAAGTCGGTAGCAATAGTGGTCAAATTCGCTTCGGACAAACCATTACCGTTGGATATAGTTCTGGTAAAGATTTCATCGTGGTATTTAAAGTAGTCGGTATCCCCGCCTTGCTTTCTGGCGCAATTGGCAGCTACCGCTTCTTTGGTGGCCATAGGATCATGGAAAGATAATGGGAAGTCACGGTAAACGATTTTTACTTTGCCAGTATCGACATATTCTTTGACAATTTTGGGAAGTGTCTCATCAAAGTGGCGTTTACAGAATGGGCATTCGTAATCAGAAAATTCAATAATAGTAACAGGGGCATTTTTATCTCCCAAGACCGGATCGTCATCTACGGAAGTTATCCCCTTCGTTGGTTGTTTGGGAACCGTAGGCGTCTGTTGTCCAGGTGAAACCATACCGGTGGGCTGGTTAGTCCTAGTATTGGCTGCGTTTATGTTACTAAGTCCAAAATACAAACCACCCGCAATAAACGCCCCCGCAACAACGATTGCTATGGGAGTACTTACTCCATTTGATTTATATGAATCTTGCATCCCCATCTCCTACAAGAGTAGGAGATTATTTCCCGATTGTCAATATGTAGATGAGAGCAAAAAAGAAGCGGGAACTAAAGGGGTAAAGTTGTGCGTTTTATGGCTTTTGTTGTTAGTGCAATCTGTCGTTAGGCACTCTTCTCCTACCTGGCAGATAGCATTGCTTTCTAAAGTAAAATCAGCGACAACTTGGCTGGGCTGAATAACGGCTACACCCAGCATCAAACCTAAACTTAGCAAACTGATACTTAACTGTTTAAGACTGATTCTTTCCAAAGAGTACTTGTTGCTTACTAAAGACTCAACCCGCTTTTCAATCGGCGAAGTGGCAAAGTGAGGAATAACACCACCGGCATATTGGAGATTTAAAGCTAGCGAATCACACAAGTGATCTTTGGTCTTCTGTTTCTCCACCACAAAAGCATCCGCTGCCAATTCAAACTCGGTTTTTAACTGCCGGGCTAAATACTCGACCAAAGGAATAAAGAAAAAGAACGAACTGACGAGTTTGGATAACAACAACCCCAGGAGATGGCGGTTACGAATGTGATATAGCTCGTGGAGCACCACTGCTTCCAGTTGTTCCTGAGACAACTTTGCAATCAGAGCTGCTGAAACAACAATCTTTGATTTAAATAAGCCAATTGTGTAGGCGGTCAGTTTATTGTTTTTGACTACTTCTATAGAGTTGTAAGGTAAATCATACTTGTCTATTATTTTCTTTAGATTGTTAGGTAGTGCCTCCTCAGTTTGAAACTGGTGTAACCGCCTATGAGAAACGATGAACTTTACCAATTGAAACAAAGCAAGACTAACACCGATGGCGGTTACGAGTAATATCAGAGAAGATAAAACCCCGTCGGGATTAAAGTGAATATGTTTTTGGATATTTCTGAGTACTTCTCCGCAGGCGGTAATAAAAAGTTGCGGATGGAGAGTAGTTTTAGTCATCAATAAATAAGTTCCCAAAATAAAAACCAAACTTGATATGGCCACAAAAGTGATCGGTAATGCATGTCTGTTTTTCATTTTTTCTGTAATTTCTCGATTAACTTTTGACGAGTTTCTGCGGAAATATCATCTAAACCATCGACAAAAGCAATCAGGGCTTCTTCGCCAAATTGGCTAGTCAAATGACCCATTGTCTTATTTAATAGAGACGATAAGACATTTTTCTGTTTAGCTGCTGACTTGTAAACGTGGGTTTTCCCTTCTAGCTTTCGTTTTAGCAAACCTTTATCTACCAGACGAGTCATAATGGTTTGAATGGTGTTATAGGCAATCTCTCGATTTTGACCTAAGCATTCAACAACATCTCTGGTTGTACAGGTATTGTTTCCTGCCTTGCAGGAAGACAGGTTCCAAACACAACTCATCACCTCTTGCTCCAGTGGTCCCAGTGAGATATTTTTCATACCTACAAGTGTAGGTCTTAGACAAAAATATTTCAATAGAAAAATATATAGTTAAACAAAAACAGTATGCCTAGGTCATTTGGACCTGGTAACCTACAGGGCTAGCTATATATACAAAAGGTTTAACTACCCGCATTGATTTTGAGACAGTATTTAACTACTATGTAAATACATGGATAAACGCATGGGTTTTGCTCTGGTTGAACTTTTAGTTATTGTCATAGTCATTTCAATCCTTGGAATTGCTGGAGTGTTGGGGTTTGGAACACAATCAAGTCAAGTTGCTACTCCGTCAGCTAAAAACCCTCAGGTTGAACGTGTGGGAAATATTTCAGATACGGTAACTCTAGAGCCACGAGAAAACATTATTAAGGACAAGATCGTTTTTACCAGGCTAAATGGGAATATAATTCTGTACGATATTAATACTCAAAAAGAAATTCAATTAACGTCATATAACGGAGTAATGGATGCTATGTACAACCAGTCTGGGACAACAGACGTAACGTATCCGCAGTCGTTTGTATTTAGTCCGACACTTATAAACACGCAGGAAGTTGGGTTTGGCAAATGTGATGTGTTTGATAATGGAACAAAAGATAAGAATGGGGTACGTTTGTATTCTGAATGTGGGATATTTAAAATTGACCTTAAAACAAAAAAAGTTAGCAAAGTTTTGGTTTTGAAAAAAGGGGTTGGTCTGAACAATGTAGTGTGGTTTGACGATCAGACGTACGCGTATATTACGACAACACCAAATTGGAAACTTTTCTACGTTAACGGCAATACAGAAGTAAAACTTCAAGAAGAAGAGTACAAGGCATATGGAGATGAGTATGGAGTGTATTCAAACCTTTCATTTTCACGTAATGGTAGTTATCTTTTGCAGGCAAGCCCGTCGTTTCCCCGAAGTGACAAGGATTTTAAGGTATATGCATATGATTTATCAACATATAAAGAGACTATTGTTGAAAATGCGATCATGGCAGAATGGTTGGATAAAGATACCTTTGTGTTCAACAAATATCCGACGAGTACAGAAGGGCTATGGAGATACGATATGATAACAGGTGAAAGTACGCAACTTCCCGAAACAATTGAAAACGATCATCAGCCAATTCCTCGGCGAGGCCAGAATGTTTTTATGTATGACCACTATGATTCGGGCACGGGTGGGCTTCGGGTTTACGATGGTGAGAATGGGAAACTCAGTAAGTTTTCATTTGGGTGTTCATACTATGGTTGGGTAAACCCAGAGACAATCATTTGTAAAGGGTTAAACGAAAGTCCTATTTTCAATGTAACGTCTGGAGAGCAGAAAGGGTCCATATATGCATTTGATTTCAACAACTTTGTAACAGAATATAATGGAAGCTATGCAAAATACGAAACATTCATTTATCCTTTGGGAATAGGTACGTTTTAAATAATATTCATGATAAATAACAATGTTGGAAAGAATCAAGAAGGCTTTAGTATTATTGAAGTCGCGGTGATTGTCGTAGTTATCGCCATTGTTGGAGCTGCATTGTTTATTGTGTTTCGTAATAAACAGCAGGCACTATTACCTAAAAATCCGAGCGAACAAATTCAAACGACGGACAATGTGCAAACATTGTATGAAGCGTATGGGCAAGGGTTATCTACGACGTGTAATTTTATACGCGAGGATATCAGTTACACGGTTGTTATGAAAAATGGGGATTTCTTTTTTATGGTAAAGACTACTAATAACACTTCGTTTGTTGTTATGAAAAATAACACTATGTGGAATTGGGATGAAGGTAGTCGAGAGGGGAATGCGACTTCATTTAGAGATGAAGATGCGGATGGGCTTGTCACTATCAATTTATGGAATTTTGCAGAAGACAAGCAGTTGTATGCATCGTCTTGTTTAGAAGATTTGCAAATATCTGACTCAATGTTTGTTCCTCCGTCCGATATTGTGTTTGTGAATGCTCTTCAAGAATCAAGGTCGGAATTGAGCTCACAACTAAACATCATAAGTGAGTTGAGCAATACGTATCGTGATTTATTTCAATCCCTTGTGGGTGAGGGTAATGTTCCAATTGCAACATCCGCTCTTGAATCTTACAACTTGTCGCTTGAAGGTACTAATGTTGTGTGTTTGCGTAGTGCGGCTGGAAGTGAGACTTCCTACGGTACATCATATTATAACAATGGAATGGTGAGGTTTGAAGGAGGCAATAAGGGAATGGCGACTGAACGAGATGCAATAGGAATATATGATGGTAGCTCGCTTTGGGTGTGGGGTGCAGGAGAAACTAAAGGGTTAGTGTTTAAGGTAACAGAAAATATGACTGAGGCAGAATTATTGCAGTTGGTTCTGTTGGGTTTGGACGAGGATTCTCTGCTTTGTTATGAATACCTGTTCTCAGACAGCATATTTGATGTCCCAAGCAATGTAGTTTTTGAATAATTATGATGCTGCCTATACTTTTATTACTAATCTTATTATTGACCGCTGGGGTAATGTTCTATCAAAAAAGAGAGAAAAGTGGCAAAATACTTATCCCGGTTATTGTATTAATTCCAATTATGGTTAGCGCGTTGTTATGGTTTTTATGGATTGTTTTTATGGCTGTATTTGTTGGACCTTATTTAGAAAG
>CAYZXG010000051.1:0-7628 GCA_964482365.1 uncultured Candidatus Saccharibacteria bacterium
GGGGGGGGATTCGAACCCCCGTGCCTTTCGGCGCATAGTTTTCGAGACTAGCCAGATCAACCGCTCCTGCACCCCTCCCTAATTGCTCATTATACCAACATACAAATGCGCATACGCGGTATTGTTGCTACTGAACTCACAATAGATTATAGTTATATCATGGCAAATGAAAAATCGATGATGTTTCGTAACATTCCTCCCAAAAACGAACCAATCGTAGATCCTTTTGCTACCGGAACAGACCAAAACCCCATCGTTGTTAAACCCGAAAAACCTTACGAAAAACCAAGCGATGTAGTTACCTGGGAGAGTCACGAACGTGTGTTCTCTCACCAAAAGCCTGTATGGTTTGTATCGTTATTTGCAATCACTGGCGCAATCGTCCTTTCTCTCGCTCTTTTACAACAATGGTCATTTGCCCTTGCTCTTGTTGGATTTGCAGTAGTCATGTTTATTATGAATGTAGTTGAACCCGGAAACCAAATGTATCGAATTACCACAACTGGTATCAAAATTGCAGAAAAAAGATTTGGCTACGAAGATCTCAAATGGTTCTGGTTTGGTGAATCTGAAAATCATGACGTTCTCTATGTAGCAACATACCTTAATTTTCCACACGTTTTGGAACTCCCTCTTTTGCACACGCCTGAAGAGAATACGCAGCTCAAAGAACAAATCGAGACTGAGCTTTTAAAATACCTCCCTTACCACGAAGAAGGGCAACGGAACTGGATGAATACATTCGATAAAATCATCTCATGGGTTAGTCCTTGGCTACCAAAGTCAATCGTTGAATGGTACGCACAAAAAACTTCAAACCGCTAAGTTGATTACGTACTCAACGAAATCTTCTTTTTGATTGTCTTATCAAATGCTATAATACCGGAGAACGTTACCGATGCGGGGTCGTCTAATGGTAGGACATGCGGTTTTGGTCCGTAGAATTGGGGTTCAAATCCCTGCCCCGCAACCACGTTTTTGCTCACAACTCCACCCACGTATAGAAGTTTCTTACATGCATTTCACATCGATACATTATCCTGATAACTCATGTGTTCGTTCATCCTCATCTTTGGACATATATATCGTCATCACCTTGCCACTTTATTCCAATCAACCGCTACTCTCCTATACCTACCAAAAACCCCGCCGAAGCGGGGTTTTATATGACTCGTAAGAATCGCGTCATTAGTTAGACACCTCTTCACCAAATCTACCCATCATTCCATGCATTCCAGCTCCACGTCGTCCACCTTCACCACGTCCCATCATTCCTGGACCTTTCTCTTCTGATGGACCACCGAGAAGTGATGAATCAACTCCGATACTTTCTAAAAAGCTCTGCATTTCTTCATGTTGAGCTTTTATAGCCTCACGTTTTTCCGTTGGATCAGCAATCGCCCTCACTGCTTCTTTCGACGTATTCATCTCCTCATGTTTTGCAACTAAAGCGTCTTTCTGATCCGCAGTAATCGATCCATCGTCTACAAGTTGCACAAGGTGTTCTTCACGTTTTGCCTGAACATCCTCAACATTTAAACTAAATCGATCAGCAAATCTTTGTGCAAATTGCGTACCACGGGTTGAATCGGCAGCTTTGATAGCTGTTGCTCCGGCAGTAAGTAGGCCGACTGTCAAAACCCCGATTCCTAATGTTGCATATGTTTGTGCTGTTATGTTCATTTTGTATCACCCCCTTCACAACATACTACGACTGAGTAATAGTAAATATTTCAAGAAAAGTGAATTACGTCCACAAACAACGTGTGCTTTACACTGAAGACTGGGAATTGCTAACTCTGCCTCGGCTTTGTGAGGCAATAAACGCTGACATGACAATGAATATCGAGGCGACGAGTGTGGCCCATGATATTGCTAAAACGTCAGAAAAATTATACCGTAATCCGATAAAGGCCCATACTACAACAGCAGCAAAAACCCAATCCGAAGTTGTAACAAGGACCACAAACGTAACAATAGTAACAACTATAATTGAAATTACCGACCACATGACTGGCGAAATACCAAAACCTTCCCAATTATAAAACTGTAATACCGAAGCCGCGTTAGCTACCGTTGCAACAGAGATCCATCCAAGATATACGCTTATCGGTAAATTAACCCACAACTTTCGTGCGCGAGTTACCTTTTGATCCGACTGACATAGAGATAAATACGTTGCGATCAAAAGGAGTAGGAGTAATACCATGAGAACAATACTCAACTCAAGAAGCTCAAAATGCCATGTAAAAATCCACATCCCATTAATAATGTTGGCAAATGAGAGTAGATACGCTCCCTTTGATAGTGCTTTATCATCCTTCTGTTCTGCCCTCGCCTGATAGAGCGTAAATGCACCTAAAAGAACATAAATAACGATCCAAATTGCAAAAACGTAACCAGCAGGCGTGAAGTATGTTGCATATTTGTCTGAAACCTCAGCTGTTGTTTGATTATTAAAAGGAATAATATTTGCAAGTGCATTTGTTGTTACCATAAAAACATACGTAAGGAGAACAAATATCTGTCTGAACGATGAGAACGACATGAACGTACTATACGTTCAAAACACATAACCTGCAAGTAAAAAAGGTAAAACGCCTAGCCCATCTGCCCTCGTAAATTTGGATCAACAATACATCGAGTCACAACATCTTCGAAGGCTTCTGTATTTGCACGTCTCTTAATGACACATAGTGACCACCATTGACACGGAAGTAAAAAAACTCTAGCATAAAGACAATGTTAAAAACAAAACGTGGATTTACTCTCATCGAACTTCTCGTAGTCGTTGTTATTATCGGTGTGCTCGCGGCAATAGCCATTAATACCGTTAATGTAAACGCACAACGCCAGCGAGCTAACGAAAGTGTGGTTCGCACAAACGTGGAAAAACTCTGCAGCACAGTTTCCACGTGCTTCGCAGCAAATATTGGAATGAATAGCGACGCATGCGACGAGTGGTCAGAATTAGGAGCAATTGTGCCCAATAAGCCCGAAAACGCTACCTATACATTGCTAGACGATAATGCCCTCTCAACATCCGCCACTGGATATGTTCTTGTAACCGGGACAATTAACACGTGCTCAATTGGATGTTTTGTTCAAAATGACTTAGGGACGGGAACAGTAAATGGTGTTACGGCACAATCAGGAGAACTCTCGAATTTTTCAACAACCTGTATTACTGAATAGTTTTATCTTGTTCTAAATCACCTGTATTGAGGCTATTTTGATACCAACGAATAGTGTCCTCAAGCGCTTGTTTTACATCTGCCTCAGGTCTCCAATCAAGAACTTGCAATATCTTTCCACTATCAAGCACACGCCTCATATGGTGCGGTTTTTTATCTTCAGTAAACGTAACAAGTTCTTTAGGTCGATTAAGAATAGTCAGAATAAGTTCTGTAACCTCAAGAACACTTAACTCAAGATCACCGGAAACATTAAACACTTCACCTTTCGTTTTTATGCTTGGGGCCTGAATAATCGAGTCTATTGCGTAAACAAGATCATCGACAAACAACCAATCACGCGTATGCGTTCCGTCTCCAAAGATGGGAATGTCTTCATTTTTCACTGCATGCTGTATCAAGATCGGAAGGAGACGACTTGGTTCCTGGTTTGGTCCAAACGTATTTGATGTTCTAAGAACCGTAGTGGGAATACCAAACGTACGGAAATATGCAGTAGCCAAAAGATCACCTGACGCCTGTATAGCCGCAACTGGATGTACGGGAAACAACGGATCAGACTCAAGTCGTGGTTGCGTTTCAGATTCATTCTCTCCACTGCGCTCACCGTAAACCTCATCACTAGATACATGAATATACTTTGCGATTTGTGTATCGCTTGAAACTACATATGACAGAATATTGTTGGTTCCTTTTGCAAAAGTATCTGATGCAAATGCGACATTATTAGTAAAAGTTGCATTAACAATAATATTTTGTTCTCGGGCTTCAAAGATTACGGGCAATAGCTCAGGATCTTCTATTGCTCCAACAATAACTTCAACAGAAGGCCGTTTTTCAAGCTCAACCAACTCTTCCCTCCCCGATCGCGAAAAGTTGTCAACAATTGTTAGATGGTATTTTGGATAACGGGCGGCAAGATATTCAGCCAGTTTACGGCCCACAAACCCTGCCCCACCCAATATTAGTATATTCATAAATTTGTTTTCAGATCAACGCAAGCCCAGATCACTTTGTCCATTTGATTTTATACTCACCCATCAAAACATTAGCAAGTTGCTTAATTTCTCGTTGAATCCCTACCTTTGTTTGGGTAACAAGAAATTGATCACCAGAAGTCGTTTCTTCGCCAGTTGGTTTTGTTAAACTCTCTTTTGAATCATCCCACAACTGCTCGGATCGGTTAGAAAGCTGCAAATACTCCCCGTAGGTTTTTGTTGCGAGATCAATTTTATTTTGATCGAGTAATGCCAGAGTCTCTGACAGCCGAACATTTGCAAGTTGTATACAAAGTTCAATTTGTTGTTGTTGTGTTTGGGAAAGAAACATTTTTACTTGCTCCCACATCAGCTTAACCTGATACAACGGAGAATCTGGCAAAATATACACTTGCGGGAGATTAACATCAAGCGTCTGTTTTATGGGATCTATTTCAACAGTAACCGACGAAACGTCAATCCCACCCAGCATCAAACTCGGGATAAAAAACATCGACATCATCCATGTTGCAAACAATCTGTTCATTTTTTTTGACATCGGTATTTTGATTATAACGCTTTTTTAGAAACCGTAATGTTGGGCTCTTTGTGGTAGATAGGAATTACAAAATCGACATTGTTAACTGGTATACCTAGGGCAAATCCAATCGCGTTTGCAACCACAACACACTGCCGTGTGGTTGTAAACCTCTGTCCAGCACCTAGATCCAATTCTATTGCAAAAAGATCCAACGCATCGTTACCTATTACTTTTTGCGTACCAGCAACCAAATCATCTAGTGGCGTTAAACCAAAAGCTTTGTCTCCGCACGTAACGGTTAGATGGGTATCGCTGGTTTCTTCGATACGTAAGGTCATTACAAGTCGCAATTGTAGCATAATATTTACCGAGTGATACTCTAATCGATAATGAATGTTCAGCTCGAACTAGTTTTAACTTGATATAATTACATTTCATGGATACACAAAAACTTGAACCTACTGTGCCATCTCATATTGCAATCATCATGGACGGGAATCGAAGATGGGCAAAACAACATAACCTTGATTCAACCGCAGGACATAAGCAGGCGATTACACGCATGGAGGAATTAATTGAAGAAGCAGCAAAACAAGGAATCTCACATATAACGTTTTGGGCATGGTCAACAAAAAACTGGAAATGGAGACGTGACTTTGTAGATGGAATAATTGCATTATTTAGAGAAAATTTACACCCTGACGGAATCTTTGCAAAAGCACTCTCAAAAGGTGCCGAACTTCAACTAATTGGTTCAATGGAAGGATTTTCAAATGATATTCAAGTAAAGGTAACACAATTTTTAAAACAAAAACCGAAAGAAACAACCATTCACGTTAATCTCGCGGTTGGATACGAAGGTCGTGATGAAATCGCACGCGCAATTAAAAAAATAATCGAAGACGGCGTTACTGCTGATCAGATTGACCAATCACTAATTGATAACTACCTTGACACCAAAGGCCAACCTGCCGTTGATTTTGTTATTCGAACTGGTGGAGAAAAAAGAACATCCGGATATCTTATTTGGCAAGCCGCCGATGCAGAACTTTATTTTACAGACACGTTTATGCCTGATTTTGGCGCACAAGAGTTGACCAAAGCGTTAGAAGACTACTCGCATAGAGAACGCAGACTTGGTGGAGATAGCAAACGTTACTAGGTATGATCATTTATCATCAACGAGAGCGGACGTCCTGATCAATCGAGTATTTTCGTCAACTGACTCTATGTGTATCCACAATGTTTGTTCAGGTAGGTAGTCGGCAATTCGTTCCGCCCATTCAATCACTACTAAATTTTTGGGGTTTGACCACAATTCAGAAAGTGCAAGCTCTGAGATATCGTCCCACCCCAACACTCGATACAAATCGATATGGATAAGCTTATTAAAAACGTTGTGCGTAGTTGCATATGCTTTGAGCAGCAAAAAAGTTGGGCTCGTAATACTGCGCTCAACACCAAGGGCCTTTCCTAACCCTTGAGTAAACACCGTCTTGCCACTACCTAAATCCCCCGATAACGCAATGACTGAATGGTCATTACTCTCAAGAATTTGTTGCGCGATCTTTGCCGTATCTTCGGGACTTTTGGATAAAACCTCCATGTGAGTATTGTATCAACAACGACGAAACGATCACACCAACTATATCAACACCGATATCAAATAACTTACCATCGCGAGTTGGAACAAGGGTTTGATGAAACTCATCAGTCAACGCGTACAAAATAGCTACACTCACCGCGAAAAGTAATGTACGAGCATCACGACGTTTATCAGTTCCCCACCAAACTAAAAAAGTCAGAATTCCATATTCAGTCATATGGGCAAGTTTTCGCAAGAAAAAATCATAAACGGATAAATCCCCTTCCAACTGTAAATTCTGCAGAGAGCTGAAATAGTAAATTATCCCCATCCACACCACTGCAGGAGCAAACCGAACCATGTGACATAGTCTATTGCGAAATTGCATAACCTACCTATATACTAACAGTGCATGAATACATTAGGAAACAAGGAGGTGATACATAATGTTTGAATGGCTAAAAAAATTATTTGCCGTTTCAGAAACATCTACAACCGACTCAGTTGAGGAGGAACCTACAACAGTGGCTGACCAAGATTTTTCGGCACCCGTTGTTGAAACTCCAGTCGAGGAGGTGAATACCTCAGTAGATAACGAACCAGAAATCGTGGAAACCGAAGCAAGCGATATCGAATAACCCACAAAAACAACTGCCCATTTGATATAATTACACACTGTGGTTGTCAGTGTGTATGTGGAAGTAAAGATATCAAAATCCTTGCTCCTTGATCAAAACTGCAGTTTCGCACAGAAAAGTAGTTTAAAATTGTGAATGAAGTTTGCGCAGCAATACCTTGAAAAATGAACGCAAAGCATAGAGATAGTTGGAGTTTATGCAAAACTTCAAGAAGTAATACTGTAGTTTTCATCAGAAAACTACAAGTTTAAAATGCTTAGCATTTTAATACGCTCCTGTAGCTCAGTTGGATAGAGTGCAACGTTGCGAACGTTGAGGTCACAGGTTCGAATCCTGTCAGGGGCACCATAAAACTGCTAAAGCAGTTTTTCTTGAGTTTGTTCAACAAACTCAATTTCCCCTTAAGTTTACAGGGCAAACTCCACGTTCTTTTACTCGCGGTGTTACTTACAACTTTGCGCGACTTTCTCGTATTGTACTCAAGGTTCGGACAAGTTGCATGTGTACACGCATACATGTTTTGGAGTATTGATTACAAACTCCACCTTGGCACAGCCATAGAATGGGTACATTGAATGGGTACATTGAATGGGTACATTCTTTGTAGTTTGAAAACAAACTACACTCACTTAAGCAAAAAACACATTTCAAAACTCGGGAGTAGTTGAAGAAAGGTTGAGAAGAAGGTAAAAA
>CAYZXG010000052.1:0-7423 GCA_964482365.1 uncultured Candidatus Saccharibacteria bacterium
TGGCCGTCTATGGAAAAACCAGTGGTGTCTTACCAAAAGCCATGGATATGACTGGCCATTAAGTTCGGTCCGAAACAACTAGTAAGGCGTTGCGTGAAACCGCGGCGTCTTACTACCCACAAAACAAATCGTACTCACACCCTTGCTGGCAGATATAAGAATTACTGCATACAAAATTACTATTTTCAATCGCCTCCTTCACACTAATAATTTTTTCTTTTGCCTTTATAAGATCTTCAGCTGTTCTTTGCATGCTAATTTTTTGTCCTGATTCAAGATAATAAAAGGATAGAAGCACATTTTCAAGATCCTCGCCAAACACATTTGTTGCCGCAAGTGCATATATCGAAAGTTGAAGTCCTTTGATTCCGGTTTTTAATTCTCTCTCCGGTGGTACTTGCCCCGTTTTGTAATCGATAATTTCAAGCGTTCCGTCGGCAAGCCTTTGCATTCTATCAATTCGTCCACCAACTTTTAGATTTTGAGTTAGTTTAAACGTAAACGGTTCTTCAAGTTTAATAAGCTCATACGGCTTCTCATAATCCTGGGAAATAAACCTCGTAAGAATTTCTTTGCCCGCTTCGGAACGTGACATTTCATGATCTTTGCTGTCAAACCCAATCGGTGACCAATGCATATCGTAAAGCTCAAGCGCACGCGAAATGTTATGTTTTTCTGAAGGATGTATAAGTTTGTTCTGATACACATCTCGTAAGGTGTCATGAATCGTTGTTCCAAATGTAAGCGCGCCACTCGCAAGTGTTGGAACTTTGAGTAGATAGCTCAATTTATAATGCAAAGGACACGTTTCAAATGTTTCAATTTGCGAATAACTAAGATATGTAACAATCGGTTTTGTTTTTTCGTCGGACTGTTGAACACCTGTTTTTGAATTATCCTGATAAGCGTTTTCTCGCATACCAAAATCATCTATCGATTCTATTGGCTTGCTGCTATCTCGTTTACTAAGAAGAAATGGCGTAATATCCTCGCCCAAAAGTTCTTGTACGAATGGACTGATTTTTTTGGCGCGCGCCGTTTCGGAATCGTGATAAAACTTTGCACCGGTAATAAAAAGATTTCTCTTTGCACGCGTTACCGCAACATAAAAAAGCCTGCGTTCCTCGGCAATATGGGGATCATTGGTAGGTGCTGGTTCTTTAATCATCTCTTCAGGAACCGGAATTTGATCTTTTCGATTGATACTGGGAAACCTTTTGTCGACCGCGTTGACTAAAAATACCGTATCGAATTCAAGTCCCTTAGCAGAATGAACAGTAAGAATTTTTACCGCATTTGTTTGCGACCAATCAATCTGGCTTGCAAGCGGTGATTCACCTGCCTGCATCAAAAAATCTATATATTTTGTAAAATCCACAAGAGACGACTCGGGATGTTGAACTTCAAACGCCTTAATTCGATTAAAAAATGCACTCATGTTTTCCACGCGTTTTTGCTGCCACTCGGACTCAATATCTCGCATTCGGTCAAGCTCGCCCGTATCCTTAAGATAGTAGTATAAAACCTCGCCCGGACTGTGATGCTTCATAAGTTCCATATGGCGATACACCATTTCAACAAAACGCAAAATTGTGTGATCAGAGTTATCGGATGATTTCAATGTATCGAGAATTTTAAATAGCGGTAGGTTTACCTTTTTGGCTGCCGAAACAAGCCACTGAATATCTTTGCCGGGAATATTGATCGACGGACTTGAAAGAACTCGGTACAACGAAACGTCATCGGACGGATTAGTGAGAAACCTACAATACGCGACTAAATCTTTGACCTCTTCTTGTTTAAAAAGTTTTCCTGGTCCTAAAAATTGGTATGGAATTGCATGGCGTGACAACGCGCGCGTAAAAGGTTCGGCATGATTGTTTGCTCGCACCAGTATTGCAATATCGTTGAATCCTACGGATTCATTTGGAGAAGCCCCTTTGGTCTTCTCCAAAATTAGTTGTTCTATCTCATGAACAACTAATTCAGCCTCATCTTCAACCGTTTCTTCCCATATCACATTGATTGTGGATTCTTGTGTGCCCGCCGATGAGGTGGGATTTTGGCCTGCCCGCCGATGAGGTGGGATTCTTGAAACAAGCTTTTTATCAATCTTAGCCTGCGGTTCTAACCTGTCAGGGTTATTGTGTTGAATAAGCGCATACGACGCATCAAGAATTTTTTGTGAGGAACGGTAATTTTCAATCAGCGTTATGAATTTAGCGTTATCAAAATGTTTTTTAAAGTCCAGCACGTTATACACTGCGGCCCCGCGCCATCGATAAATTGAATTATGAACAACAACACCATCTGCAACAAAATTATGCGTTCTTTCGACTTCCAAATCATAAACGTCACTCTTAGAAACTGTTGACGTAACGTCAACTATCTGGTCATACACAACCTTTTTCTTGTCTGTAACAACAGGAACATAATGACCAGGCAAAAGATTACTGGAAGGCATCACCAAACTATATGCGCCAACAATATGTGGACTTGCTGCTTCAAAACGATAGTCAATCACCGCTCCAGTAAGATCCTCAATGCGCTTCAGATCGTTCCCCAGTGCCAAAAGATCTGAACTCTGCTTTCTATAAACCCATGTTTTTTCGCCCTCAACCAAACGATACCCTGCCTGAGTCAGTGCATTAATTACGGGAATGTTGGATGTTTCCATTTTCAGTTGATGACTCACCAATGGATTTTGTAGAAATCCCTGATTCCATTTACTTTTATACCGTCGGGCACACATGGTCAGATAAAGTTTGATCCGTTTATTTTCGCCCCGAATAATTGCCCCTGACGATGCGTGGTGCGATGACAAATCGATACCTAAATCCTTAGCTAATCTTTTTACTGACGTTTCGGTATCGAGCTCACAATAAAGGCGGTCTAAATACGTGCCAGTAATAACGGTATTCTGCCGTGCAGAGAATACTCCTGTTGGAATTGCGTACTTGAGTGACCATAATGCCTCATAAAAAAGCGCTTCTTTAAATGAGGTAAATGCTGCAATGCCAATAATGCGGTCGGCAGTTCGTTCAAGTCTTAATCTGACCGACAGATCGTTTGTCGTACCCAGTCTCCACCCCAAACCTTTACGATGCATAAGGTACACATACTTATATGTTAATTGAGAACCATACGTTTTCTTAGGTACATAACAAAACATCTTGTGATTATGCGTTGCAGTAACTTTGTACCCACTCTTTGTACGAATTGTCACAAACCTCGTTGTCTTTGTTTTTTTGAACACTTTTAATACTTTGGAAAACGTTGTGTGTCCTTTACCAGCAGCAGATAGAACCATTTCGCCCTTTTTTATCTTGTCGATCTGAATACTGCCACGTGGCGTTATTATTTTTGTTTCTGGAGGCAGACACTGATCGTCGTCGGCAACGACTGAAATTTGCGCATTCTTGCCCGCAAGTAAAATTGCCAGATGGTTTTGCGCATAGTTCGTATCCTGAAACTCATCGACCAAAATTGCCTTGAATTTTTTCTGGTACTCTAAAAGCACATTTGGCCGCTTGGTAAAAATTTCAACCGTTTGTGAAATGAGATCCGAAAAATCCATCACCGAATGTTTTACTTTTAAGCGTTCATATGTTTGATACGCATTTGCTAACTCCTTAAACTTTTCAATATCTTCAGGTTCGTAATTCGTAACTCGTGATTCGTAATCCGTCAGTTTAGGATTTTGGATTTCGGCATGCCCGCCGATGAGGAGGGATTTTGGATTTCGGATCTCGCCTTTACCCTTTACCTTGTTACTTATTACTTCATTACTTTTTACTTCTCTCTCCAGTCCTTCTACCCACGCAATGTATTCATCAGGCGTAACTGCATCATCTTTTAAACGCGAAAAGTGCGTTAACAAACCACCAATAAACTTTGTAGGATTTCCTTGCGGACGGAAATAATTAAGATCAAACTCAAACAGATGATCACGAATAAAAAGCTGAGTTTCAGCCGCTGACAAAATATTAAACCCAGGATCAAGACCAATGTGTACTCCTTCAGATCGAACAACGCGTTCACAAAATCCATGGAACGTCATAATCCACGTTTGGGTATAACCAAAAGGTAAAATCTGATCAACGCGTTCCTCCATCTCTTGCGCAGCTTTTTCGGTAAACGTAAGCGCCAAAATTTGCTCAGGTTTTAAACCTTTTTGAGTGATAAGCCACTCAATTCGTTTGGTGATAACGGTGGTTTTGCCTGTTCCAGCGCCCGCAATAATTAAAAGCGGTCCACCATCATACTCAACTGCTTTTTTTTGGTTCTCATTGAGTCTCATCTCAGACATGAACTCATTATATGTCACCCCAACCGCGAGCACATCCGTCTACTGGCATAAACCCGTCTTACATTCTACAATTAGCTGGTGAAAACGTATGTTGAAATATTTAAACGTCATTTTTCGATTGAGCTCGAATATCGCACCCAAGTAGTTACATCAATTCTTTCTTCGTTTATAGCAATTCTAACCATCGTTGTTTTTTGGCTTGTGGTGTATCAATCCCGAGAAACAATTGGTGGACTAACTCTTTCAACAACACTTATATACTACAGTTTCACGCCTCTTATTGGACTAATCACACGGGTCAATAGTGCAGATCAAATGGGAAATTCTATAAAAGACGGTGAACTGTCTCAAATTTTAGTCAAACCGCTCAACGTATGGAAAACATACTTTGCTTCATTTATGTCAGGCAAAGTATCATCTCTACTTTTTGCAGCACCTCTATATATTATGGTTATTGTTATAGTTTCACTGTGGCAAAACGTACACGTGTTCACATTTTTAGGAATTATGTCAGCGGCGATTATTTGCGTACTTATCCTCCTTACTATGTGGATTTTGGATTCGTTAATGGGTTCCCTTGCATTTTTTATCAGTGACATTTGGTGGTTCAGCCATTTTAAATCGGCACTCTTTGGTATATTTGCTGGCGTTAGTTTTCCATTTGAATTTTTACCGAATGCAGTCCGGGGAATATTTGAGTTTTTACCTTTTAAATATTTGTACTACGTTCCGATTTCATACGCTTTATCAAACCGAGACCCGTCGATACTTATCAAAGACATTTTCCAAATCTTACTGTGGGCAATACTTTTTATGGTCATATCGGGAATCATGTGGAAAAAAGGACTCCGCACATACGACGCATATGGCAACTAAACTACGCACAAAACTAAAGGATGTATCTTTTTCGTTCGCACTGCACAGCAAAGTTTACTGGTCGTACCTTAAAATCATGATCCAAAAATCAATGGAATATAGAACCAATTTTTTCATTCAACTTTTTGTCGAGATAGGACACATTGTTCTTACTATCGTATTCTTTTATGTAATCTTTGGAAATGTTTCGGACATTGCCGGATGGAGTAAGGATAAGATGTGGGTTCTTATTGGCATATTTACCGTATTTTCAGAACTCATTGTTGGGCTTTTTTATGTCTGGAATTTAAGTAGTCTACCCTCAAAAATAAAAGATGGCTACATTGACTTTACGCTCCTTAAACCTGCAAACTCACAATTTTTGCTCACCGCATCTTCAACATATATTTCAAGTTTTGTATCAACAATACCTGGATTTATTATGATTTTTATTGGACTTACCAACTTAAATCTTACGGTTACACTTGCACAACTTTTGGTCTCGATCATACTGTTTATCTGCGGAATTATTGTTTTCTATTCCGTAATGACTATGCTCACATCGTTAGCATTTTTGTTCACCAACTCCTCAGCAAGTCTAGCCAGGCTTGTGATTGATTTGTATCAGTTCGGGCAATACCCACCCACCATGTACAAAGGACTTGTCAAGGTATTCTTTTTGATTGTGTTGCCGGTAACCATTGCGGCAGGATTTCCCGCCGATACTCTTTTGCATGGCATATCGATTGGCAATGTATTACTATCAATAGTAGTAGCAGCTGGATTTTTGTACGCTTCAACGCGGGTCTGGAAACAGATGATCAAACACTACAGCAGTGCATCAAGCTAATATGATTACCGTAACAAACGTTTCAAAAACTTTTATGGTTCACAAACGAGAACCAGGCCTAACAAAAAGTCTTAAAGCGCTTTTTAAACGCACGTATACTCCCATTGACGCTGTAAAAAACATAAACTTTTCAATTGAACAAGGCGAAATTGTGGGATTCATTGGACCAAATGGTGCAGGAAAAACTACCACACTTAAGATGTTAAGTGGTCTTTTGTTTCCTACCAATGGAACTCTTTCTGTTGCAGGATATACTCCCTACGAGCGTGATCACGATTTTTTGAAAAAGATAAGTCTGGTCATGGGACAAAAAAACCAACTTTTTTGGGATCTTCCCGCTGTTGATACGTTTACGTTACAAAAACAACTGTACGGAATATCTGACGATCAATATGAGGCAAACCTTGATGTATTAGTTGACATGCTAGATGCCAGGGATTTTATACAGCAACAAGTCCGCAAACTATCTCTTGGTCAGCGCATGAAATGCGAACTTATAGCAGCATTAATTTACAATCCAAGCATTGTGTTTTTAGATGAACCAACTATTGGACTTGATGTAGTTACGCAAAAAAAGCTCAGGTCATTTATAAAAAACTATAACAAGCAGTACAACGCAACAATTATTCTCACAAGCCACTATATGGCAGATGTACAAGAGTTATGTGAACGAGTAATTGTAATAAACAACGGATCACTTGGATACGATGGATCACTTGCCGATCTGGTGCATACCTATGCCTCACACAAAACAATAACACTGGTTTTTGACACCGAAGTTGAAGAACAACAGCTATATAAATATGGCACGATTCTTTCGTATAGCCCACTAAAAACGGTGTTTAGTGTTCCACGTATGGGAATGAAAAAAACAGCAAGCCTTATGCTTTCACAACTTCCCGTTGAAGACATCGACATTGCAGAAATCCCGATTGAAGAAGTCATTAGGCAAGTATTTTCAGAAAATAATGACACCTAAAGCTCCCCATCCTAATCTATTCCGTGGATCGCCGTTTATTATTGAACAATTTGAACCAGAACTCGTGCACGAGAGTGATGTTAAAAAATTAGTCCAAGTAGGAATTTATGATAAAGCTGTTGTATGGGCATCACCTTTTAAAAATAACGCTCTTGCCTTTGCTGCACTTACCAACAACAACCTAACGTGGATGCTTCATACGTGGGATGAACATGAACCTGCAACGGGTATCGAAATTATAACTTCCGGCGGACTTGATAAACTTGATGTCGAAAAAATCGTATACCTATATCGCTTACCACACGAAGATTTTATTCAAATTTCCCATCGAGAATTTGTCTGTCCACACGGCGTAACGCCCATCAAACGCGAAGCATGGAAAACCAAAGATATTCTAAAGCTATTCAACATACAAGAAACAAACTTATCC
>CAYZXG010000053.1:0-7400 GCA_964482365.1 uncultured Candidatus Saccharibacteria bacterium
TTTTAGGAAAAATGGCGTACTCAGTTCAGTACCATTATTCAATTAGTTTAGACTGTAACAATTCCGTATGCTTTAGGTTATATTTGTTGTTGTTGGTCAAGTGTCATATAATCAGTCAATGGAAGTACAAAGACGTCCCCCAATCGTAACAATTCTTGGTCATGTTGATCACGGTAAAACAAGTCTATTGGACTATATTCGCAAGTCTGATTTTACATCGCGTGAAGCGGGTGGAATAACACAAACGATAGGTGCCTATCAGATCGAGCATGATAACAAGAGCATTACTTTTGTTGATACTCCTGGACATGCAGCGTTTGCAAAGATGCGAGCACGGGGTGGCAATGTTGCTGATATTATCATCTTAGTAGTTGCTGCTGACGATGGCGTTATGGAACAAACAAAAGAGGCCATTAGTCACGCCAAGTCGTCAAAGGCACCTATTATTGTTGCGATAAATAAGATAGACACTCCAGGAGCGAAAGTGGAAAAAGTATGTTCTCAGTTGGCTGCTCTTGATTTGATCGCCGAAAAGAATGGCGGTAATATTCCGACCATTGAAACTTCGGCAGTTACGGGTCAGGGAATTGATGTGTTACTTGCAAAAATACACGAAATTGCATTAAGCTTGCCCCTTGAGGTTGAGAAAGATGTGCCGCTGCAGGCTGTTGTTCTTGAGAGTTATTTAGATGGAAAACGTGGACCGGTTGCGCACCTTATTGTGCGTAAAGGAACACTAAAGTCACGAGATTTTATTGCTACTGAAACGACATGTGCACGTGTCAAAACACTTACTAATTGGTTGGGTGAAAAGCTTGAAGAAGCTCACGAATCAGATCCTTTAGAGGTATTGGGTTTTAATGATGTACCTGAAATTGGTGAGATCGTTACTGCATTTGACAATATAAAAGCTGCGCAGCAATTTGTTTCTGAACATGCTCACAAGGTAACGGTTGATTTTCTCTCCGCTGCTGATAGGGTCAGACAAGCGTTGTCTAAAGGAGATACAAAAGAGATTCCTCTTGTGGTTAAAGCAGATTCAAATGGTTCCCTTGAGGCTGTTTGTGATGCAATAGCTAACCTTGACCAAGATCCCGTTGCTCTTTCCATCATACATAGCGGCGTAGGAAATGTTTCAGAAGCAGATGTGTTGCTCGCATTACCGGTTCATGGCATTGTGATAGGTTTTAACGTTACGGTTGATAAGAACGCTACGTTTGTATCTCAAAAAGAGAAAGTTATTTGTCGTACGTACGAGGTTATCTACCGACTCATTGAAGAGTTAACTGATGTTGTTCATGGAGAGATTGAGAGAATTGTTCCTGTTGAATTAGGTTCTGCGAGAGTGCTACAGATTTTTGAGTTATCTGACAAAAGCATTGTGGCTGGTTCGCGGGTAGAAAGTGGCATCATCAAAAAAGGTAACAAAGTCAGTATTGTGAGAAACGATAAGGAAGTTGGAGAAAGTGTTGTATCGTCACTACGAATTGCAAAGGATCAAGTATCAGAAGTTGCAAAGGGAAAAGAGTGTGGGATCATGCTAAAAGATGCTTCACAGGTTCAGGTTGGTGATACGATCCGAGCGTTATCTTCATAACATGCATACATATATCAAGCGAGTTTCAGTATTCTGTTTTCTTGCTATCGTTGCAGGTATTTTTTCGTTTTATATGTTTGTAAAAGTCTCTGTCGAATCTGCGCGAATTCCGTCTGAGTTAAGTTCTTATTCTGTTACGGTACTGGAAGGTGAAACAATCACTCAGGTTTTTAACAATCTCCAAAACGGTGGGTTTATTCCGAGTGCACGAATGGCAGTGTGGTATATGCGTTTTTTCCCTAGTGAGCAAGGTGTTATTCATGCAGGGGAGTATGTTCTGAGCGAAGGTTACACATTTGGGCAAATCTATGATGCACTTCATAACGGAAGTTTTGAAGAACGGTTAACGTTTATTGAAGGGTGGAGAAGAGAAGAATATGCACGGTATCTTTCTGAAAAGGTTGGTATAGATTTTGCTCGTGAATTTTACGAGATTTCTCAAGGCTACGAAGGCAAGCTGTTTCCGGATACGTATTTTATTGATGAGTCAACATCGGCTCAAACTCTTTTTGACCTGATGACACAAACTTTTGAGATAAGATATGCGCAAGCGGTTTCTGAAGACGAGAGTAGTGTACTTTTGCAGGATGAAATCGTTACGATTGCTTCTATTGTAGAACGAGAAACTCCACGTTCAGACGACAAACCAATTGTTGCCGGAATATTTCTCAAACGTTTCGAATATGGTTGGCCATTGGGCTCTGACGTAACGGTGCAATATGCTGTTGCAACAGAAAAATCGGGTATGTCTTCTTCTAACGACGCATTTTTGGATACTGATTTTAATTGGTGGGAAGCAGAAATTTCATATAATGATCTGGAAATTCAGTCAGATTTCAATACTCGTCTATTTGTTGGTTTGCCGCCACACGCAATAGCTAATCCTGGGTTTGACTCTTTAGATGCAGTGCTTCACTCCGAAAAAAGCGATTACTGGTATTTTATTGCTGACCGAGAGGGGACTATTCGGTATGCGCGAACTATTGATGAACACAATTACAACATTGCGACATATGGGTTATCTGAATAACAATCGTTGTGGGGTTTTCCGTTATTCTTTTGTCTCGGTGACACTATCCACGTTTGTAACTTCGCCGTTGATCTCGAGTTCGTCGTTGGGAGTAAATATTTCACCGGTAGAACTCACAATATCTATGCGGTAACCAGTTAGTTTGGAGGCGAGTCGAACGTTTTGTCCTTCTTTGCCAATAGCAAGAGATAATTCATCCTCACTTACTTCAACACGTGCAGTTTTTGTTTTTTCGGTGATAGTGACTTTACCAACCTTGGCGGGGGAGAGTGCATTTTTTATAAAATCAACCGCTGAATCGCTCCACAGTATGATATCCATTTTTTCACCTTGAAGTTCGTCGGTTACTGTTTGTACGCGCACTCCTCGTTGTCCAACCATTGATCCAACAGGATCGACGCCTTGTTGAGTACTTGCCACGGCAATTTTGCTTCTGCTACCAGCTTCACGGGCAATCGCTTGGATTACTACGGCCTCACTTTGCAGTTCAGGGATTTCAAGTTCAAAAAGCCCTTCCACAAGTTTTGCATCGGATCGGGAAACCACAATATTATTGCGTGGCAAATTTTCGTCAATCTCTTTTACATATACTTTAAGCCGTTGGTTGTTGCGATAATTTTCGTTAAAGACTTGCTCGGTGTGAGGCATTATGGCTACCGTTCGTCCTAAATCGACAAGCCAACTTCCCCTCTCGAAACGTTGGAGCATGCCAGGCACTACTTCTCCTAATTTGCCTTGAAACTCAGTGACTACGGCTTGTTTTTCGGCTTCACGTACGCCTTGTAAGATTACCTGTTTTGCGGTTTGGGCGGCAATTCTTCCAAATCCGGGAGGTGTAACATCTTTTGATCCCTGCATGAGTGTGACCTCACCAGTTTCTTTGTCGATATGCACAACAACCTCATCGTTTTCTGCTGCTTGTTCTGGATAATCCTTTGTATAAGCGGCAAGCATCGCTCGTTTGAGTGTTTCAACGATCTCATCTGCAGAGATACCACGTTCTAAAGCAATTTGCTTAAGTGCTGCCAAGAATTCTGTTCTAACCATGCATGGATTATATCATCACTATGCATCAAACCCAATTTTTGTCTGATAAATTACGAAAAAAGCTTATCAATGAGTGATGAGTTCGATTTTTCAACTGCCTTAAGGTCGGTAAACACCTTTTTTTGT
The DNA here is from genome assembly GCA_964482365.1 of uncultured Candidatus Saccharibacteria bacterium. GTDB lineage: Bacteria > Patescibacteriota > 4484-211 > 4484-211 > CAYZXG01. The sequence goes on from CAYZXG010000053.1 coordinate 3,801, forward strand.
TCATTACTGAGTTTTTTGGGGATTTGTACATGCACAATTATGATTAGGCTACCTCGTGAACCACCGCGTAGGTTTGGAACCCCCTTGTTTTTAATGGTAATGTGGTCTTCGTGTTGGGTTCCTTGAGGGATTTCAACCGTAACTTTGCCTTCGATGGTTGGGATTTCTATGGTGTCGCCAAGTACTGCTTGTGCAATTGTTACGTGAATATGAAGGACTAAATTATTGCCAGATCTTGAAAAGTTCTTATGCAGAGATACTTTACACGTGATAAACAAGTCACCTGGCTTAGTGTTTCGTTCTCCCACATTTCCTTTTTGTGAATATCGAATCTGTGTTCCCGTGTCAACACCTGCAGGAATATCGACCGTTAGTGTTTCTTTTGCTTTTGATCTTCCTGTTCCGCTACATGAGAGGCAGGGGTTTTTAATTATCTGACCTGTTCCACGGCAGTTTGGACAGTCGGTAACTTGTGCAAACTGTGCTCCTAAAAATGACCGGTTCGAACGTACTTGGCCGGAGCCTTGGCAGGTACTACAAGTGGATGCGGGTTCGTTCTTTTTGGCACTTCCGCTACCTCCACATGATTTGCAACCCAAAAATCTCTCATATGAAATTGTTTTTGTAACGCCGGTAACTGCTTCCCCAAACGTAAGATTCAGTATTACTTCGATATTTTCACCTATTGGGTCACTGCGCCTTTCTTGTCCGTATCGTCTGGATCCAAAAATGCCTTCAAAAATGTCAAATGGGTCTTGTGCACCTCCAAAAATATCTTCATATGAGAATCCTCCTTGCCCAAATCCAGAATAGGACTGCTGCGATCCTTTGCCATAACCGCCTTTTTGCGCTTGTTCAAAGGTGTCATGTCCCATTCGGTCATACGCAGCTCTTTTTTGTGGATCGGAAAGAATTTGATAGGCTTTTGATACTTGTTGAAACGTATTTTTTGCAGAAGCCTCTTTATTAACGTCAGGATGATACTTTTTTGCGAGTTTTTTATAGGCAGATTTTATCTCTGCATCAGAAGCTTTTGCTGAAATTCCGAGTATTTCGTAGTAGGACTGCATATTTCATAACTATTCACTTTGTGGGGATTCGTTTTGATCATCAACCACTGTTCCTTCAACCGGTTCTGTAGAGGATTCTTGGGCGTTGGTATCAGCAGTATTACCTTCGTCTGGTTTGTTTTGATATAACGTTGCACCAACTGTTTGTAGCTCTTGTGAGAGCGCATCTGTTTTCTGTGTAAGTATCTCTACGTCTTCTGAGCTTAGAACATCTTTTAGCTCCGTGATTTTTGTTGTGAGTGAGTTTTTGGCATCTTCTTCAATCTTGTCGCTATTGTCACGCAAGGTTTTTTCTGCGGTGTACACCAGAGAGTCAGCCTGGTTTACTGCTTCCGAAAGTTCTTTTCTTTTTTGGTCTTCTTGCGCATGTGACTCAGCTTCATTCCTCATGCGTGTTACTTCATCGTCACTTAAGTCCGTAGTGTTTTGAATCGTGATCTGCTGTTTGGTATTTGTTGCCTTATCAACGGCGGAAACGTTCAAAATGCCATTTGCATCAATATCAAAGGTGACTTCAACTTGAGGTACTCCCCGAGGTGCTGGAGGTATTCCCGAGAGAATAAACTTACCAAGCGATTTGTTATCCGTTGCCATGGGTCGTTCGCCTTGAAGTACATTGATTTCTACGGATGTTTGGCTATCTGCAGCGGTAGAGAATATTTGTGATTCAGTGGCAGGGATTGTTGTGTTCCGGTTAATGAGAGGTGTAGATACGCCACCGAGTGTTTCAATACCAAGAGTGAGTGGTGTGACATCAAGAAGTAGTACGTCTTTTACTTCACCGCCAAGTACTCCTGCTTGAATGGCTGCACCAATTGCAACAACTTCGTCTGGATTAACACCCTGGTGTGGTTCTTTGCCAAAGTATTCTGTTACCTTTTTTTGTATAAACGGCATGCGAGTTTGTCCGCCAACAAGAACCGTTTCATTTATCGCTGATTTTTCAATGTTTGCGTCTTTTAGTGCTTTATCAACAGCAATAAACGTTTTTGTAACAAGATCGTCAACGAGTTGCTCAAGTTTTGCGCGGGTGATGGTAACCTGAAGGTGTTTTGGTCCACTTTGATCTGCGGTAATGTAGGGTACGCTTACATCAGTTTCAGTTTTTGTTGAAAGTTCTTTCTTTGCTTTTTCGGAAGCCTCTTTGAGTCTTTGTAGTGCTTGTTTGTCGGCTCGAAGATCAATGCCGTTCTCGCTTTTAAACTGGTCTGCCAGATAATTGATAATAGCTTGATCAAAATCGTCACCACCAAGGTGCGTGTCACCATTTGTTGATTTAACTTCAAAAACGCCGTCTCCAACTTCAAGAATAGAAATATCAAACGTACCTCCACCAAGATCGTACACTGCAATCAGTTCTTGTGTTTTCTTGTCAAGTCCGTAGGCAAGTGCCGCGGCTGTAGGTTCGTTAATAATTCTTTTAACGTCAAGACCTGCGATTTCTCCTGCTTGTTTGGTAGCTTGGCGTTGAGCATCGTCAAAGTAGGCGGGAACGGTAATTACCGCTGAATCAACTGTTTCACCAAGATAACTCTCAGCATCCTTTTTAAGCTTCATGAGTATTTTTGCTGAAATCTCTTGTGGCGTATAGGTTTTATCTCCAACCTTAACTACAGCAGCGTTATTTGCGCCAGAAGTTATTTCGTACCCGATATACTTTTTGGATTCTTGAACGGATGGGTCGGTAATCTTGTGTCCCATGAGCCGCTTAATCGAGTAGATTGTTTTTTGTGCGGCAACAAGAAGCTGTCGTTTTGCGACTTCACCAACTACGTTACTTTCAACGTCTACGACTGAAGGCACGGTTGGATTTCCCTCACTTGAAGGGATAACTTTTGCCTGTCCACCTTCCATCACGGCAACTACTGAGTTTGTTGTTCCAAGGTCTATTCCTACTGTTTTTGACATATTACTCTTTTTCCTTTTCTTCTACTGTTCCGACTTTTACTCGTGCGGGGCGTATCAACTTTCCATGTAGTTTATATGCAGAATTGTACACCTCTATTACAGTAGTTGAAGTACCGTCAGATTCTGTTGCTTCCATGATTTCTGGATTAAACTCTTGTCCTTTTTCAACCGTAACTTCGGTGAAGCCAGAATGCTGTAATACTTGATAAAGTTGCTCAAGCGTCATGCTTAATGCGTCAACAACACCGATGATATTCATGAGTAACATTTCGTTTGAGTACTTGATCACATCTTGCTTCTCTTTTTCAAACCGTTTTTTAAGGTTATCGTAGTCAGCTAACGCACGTGTCAGCTGTGTTGTTAGTTCTTGCTCACGTTGCGAGATTTCGTTGTTCAATTTTTGATGATCTTTCATAATTATGGGTAATTACCAGCTTCTACTTAGTTCATTAATGAGCCCTTGCATATACCGAATGGTAGGGATAACTGATTGATAGTCAAGTCGGTAAGGACCAAAAACGCTCAGAAATCCCCCCTGTCCTTGTGGCAAATGCAGTCGAGAGATTACTATGCCGCATCCGTTCATGTTAGGAAGTCCTGTCTCTTCTCCGAGTAAAAGTCC
>CAYZXG010000054.1:0-1409 GCA_964482365.1 uncultured Candidatus Saccharibacteria bacterium
CAGTTTTTTGTTGATGAGTTTGAAGCATTTTATAAAGATGATTTGATCGAGAGATTAATTGCCGAAAAAGAGGGAGTTGCATTAGCGGCAGCCTTTTTGGTGTATTATGACGATTCGGCGTTTTATCATCACAGTGGATCTGTTCGAACGGATCCCGAAGTTTATGCGCAATATGCATTGCAGTGGGCACTCATTACACGCGCAAAGGAGCGTGGTAAAACGCGATACGATTTTTGGGGAGTTGCACCAACGGACGATCCTAACCATCCGCGCGCGGGTCTTACGCTGTTTAAACGGGGATTTGGGGGGCAACGAGTTCGGTGGATGCATACGCTTGATTTTCCTATAAAAAAATGGAAGTACGCGCTTGTTTGGGCATTTGTAAAGCTTGAGCGGTGGAAAAAGCGGTTATAGTCCATGAAATTTATAAAGAATATAATTCATGTAATTGAGTCTGTTATCGCAAATGTATATTTTAGTTTTCCTTCGAGGAAATTAACAGTTATTGGAATTACCGGAACTGATGGAAAGACTACAACTGCAAATTACACGCACTCAATTTTTACGGCGGCAGGTATTCACACTGGGCTCATTTCAACAATATCGGCTAAGTTTGGCGATAAAGAAATTGATACGGGGTTTCATGTAACGAGCCCGAGCGGTTGGAATGTACAAAGGATTTTGAGAGAGATGGTAAACGAAGGCATAACGCATGTCGTTTTGGAAGTAACTTCGCATGCGATTTCACAACATCGATTTTGGGGAATAACGTTTGACGTAACCGCACTTACCAACATTACGCCAGAACATTTAGACTACCATAAGAATTTTGAATCATACAAAAACACAAAACTATCATTTATACAGGTAGGCAGGAAACAGTTTATGTCTGATGATTGTAAGGATTCATTGTTGGAAGGAGTTTCCATTAATCTTGTGGGCGATTACAACAGAAGTAATGCGCGACTTGCTGCTTGTATTGCAAACGCGCTAGGTATCTCTCGTCAGTACATAAAACAAGGAGTTGAGTCGCTTACGCAACTTTCGGGAAGGATGGAAACTGTTCATAAGGGAGTATTTCGGGTTATGGTAGATTTTGCCCATACACCAAACGCGTTAGAACATGCATTAACTTCGGCTAGAAAGTTTGTTGAAGGTAACGGCCGACTCATTGTGGTGTTTGGAAGTGCGGGTCAGAGAGATACATCAAAAAGAGCTTCGATGGGTAGCACCTCTTCTACCTACGCTGATATTCAAGTGATTACCGCTGAGGATCCTCGATCAGAACATGTAATTGATATTTGTAGTCAGATTGCCGCAGGTATTGAAAGTATCGGCGGAAAAAAAGACAAAACGTATTATGTTGAGCCAGATCGTTTTAAGGCAATTGAGTTTGCAATAACAAAATT
>CAYZXG010000054.1:1419-7287 GCA_964482365.1 uncultured Candidatus Saccharibacteria bacterium
AAAATTAGCTCACCAAGGTGATGTAGTGATTATTACAGGGAAGGGCCATGAAAAGTCAATGAATCTTGATGGCAAAACGGAAACTCCCTGGAGTGATCAAGAGACGGTGAAAACTATTTTGAAAGAAGCGACTTTCTAATTTGACTGCGAGCACTCGCGGTTTTTGCAATTCTCAGCCAGTCAGCACTTGGTTTGCGCCTTCCTTTGTGTGAAAGGATCTCGCATACGTCTCCATTTTTAAGTGTATGGTCGATGCCTACAAATTTTCCATTTACGTAAGCACCCCGCATTCCGTCACCAATTTTAGTGTGGATATGGTAGGCAAAATCGATGGGTGTTGCATCATTTGGTAGCTCAATCACGTCTGCTTTAGGGGTAAACACATAGATTTGAGAGTGAAAAGTGGTTAGTTTTGTTGCCTTTTGATTTTCATTAAGAATACTGTCTTTCCAATTAAGCAACTCTTTGATTTGCATTATTTTATTTTCGGGGGTAGAAAGTAACGAACCACGTTTGCGCCCAATGAGTTTGTAAAAAGCATGGGCTGCAGGTCCGTGTTCATTGAACTCGTGCATGTCGCGTGTTTTAATCTGAACTTCGCACGGAATGTCATTTTGTACCGCAATGTAGGTGTGGATTGACCGATATCCGTTTGGTTTTGGGTTTGCAATGTAGTCTTTAACGATATTTTTTGCTGATGGAAATTCCCTTCTAAGCGTGCTTAAACAACGGTAGCAGTCTTCAGGCGATTGCGCAATCACGGTAAACGCAATTTTGTCGTGGAGAGTTTCAAGGTATTGTTCAAGGGAGAGTGCATGGGGATTATCTGCAAGAAATTTACGGTACGTACTATAACGCGCCTTCATTCTTCCATACAGAGAATGGGGAATGGATCTGTTTAGAAGGGTATTGGCAAGCTCACTTGTGATCAGATCCATCTCTCCATGTTGAGATCCAAAGTTACGGTTGTAGTACTCTTGAATCAATTGAGATTCTTCTGGTTTTAAGATTTCGAATGCACGATCTTCTAGTTCGCGCTTAAACTTTTGAACACCTAAGAGATCGGCAAGTGGCGCGTAGATGTCGATTGCCTTTTGGGCAACCACACGTTGTTTCTCTTCTGGGAGTGAGTTTATAGTTCTTAGATTGTGAATTTTTTCTGCTAAACGCACAAGAACAACTCGGATATCCTCGGTTGTTGCCAGAAAAAGGTTTCTGAGCTGTTGGGCGTAGGCAAGCTCACTTTGTTTTGTGGTATAGGTTTTTAACTTGCTGATGCCAGCTATTAACTTAATTGTTTCAGTGTCGAATTCATCAGAAAGATCGTCGATTACTATATCGGTTTCGTGAATGACGTCATGCAAAAGCCCAGCTGCAATGGTATGTTCATCAACTTGAATGTCTGCAAGTATATGGGCGGTTTCAAGAGCATGCTGCATAAGGGGACTACCATCGATGCGCTTGTTGTTAACATAGGCCATATCAGCAAATGCATATGCATTTTTAAGGAGTGAAATGTTAGCTTGAGGATGGTATGTAAGTATAATTGAAGTAAGGTTCTTAAACGAGTCGTTTTGATTCATATCCCCATGATACGCGAGTCGTAAATGTTACAATTACGGTAGGTATGAAACTATTTTTTTCGGAACATCTTCCACACTACGAGTCATACTCATTTCCTTATCAGGTGTGGGGATTACAGGAGCCGAATGATGACCGCAATGATTTGCTTTCGCGTGGGTTTTTACCTTCACGCATGAAGATCGGGTTGTGGTATTTAGCAAGGTCGTTTCGGATTGATCTGACCAAATTTATCGCATCTTCTGAAAATAGGCGGGTTATTAAAAAAACAATCCCGTATCATTTTACGATTCAATCAAGTAGCACCTATAAGATCTCAAACAGTGAACTTTTGTGGATGCGCCAGTATATTATCGATACGATTGGGGAGGTCGCTATTTCGGATCACGCGATAAAACGAATATTTTCACCACATCTTTCAAACACTGTTTTTATGTGGAGAAAACAGGACGATGATCGCATTGCAGGAATGGTACCAGTTATGGTTTTGAAAGGCAGTATGTTTTATTGGATGGCATTTCTTAATCCCGCAATGAACGCAAGCGGGCTTGGTTCACGAATGATGCTTGAAGCGATTCAATGGGCCCAAAAAGATGGGTTGGCACATGCCTACCTTGGAACAGTATATAAACCTTCGGCTTTATATAAAACTAACTTTTCGGGTGGTGAGTTTTTTGATGGCGCTCGATGGAATTCGAGTATGGAGGCATTATCGTACCTTGTTGAAAAGCATGACGGTCCGGATTTGTTTAGAGATAATACATGGCTAGAATTGGCGGGAGTTTCTACTATGTCTGAATATCTAAAGGTGTTGGCATTATCAGAAGGCCGTCAGGATCAGGCTGGCCAAACAGTTGATTCACAAGAAAATTAACACTAATGAAAGTTCATATTATTGGCATTGCAGGTAAAGCAACTTCGGCTCTCGCACATATGCTTATAAAAAAAGGGTGGCAGGTTTCAGGGTCAGATGCAAACGTGTATCCACCGGCAAGTACGTTTCTTGAGAGTATTGGGGTTGCAATAAAAACTCCGTATGGCGCTGATAATTTAACAGTAGATACAGATCTTGTGGTGGTGGGAGGTAATGCATTACTTGTTGACCCGCATAATGTCGAATACGAAAAAGCAATTCTTCTGGGGAAACGTGTTGTTAATTATCCTGAAGTGCTCTCGGATTACGTGGTGAAAAAGAATTCAATCGTTGTGGCTGGCAATTTTGGGAAAGGCACGGTATCAGGTGCGTTAACGTTTGTGTTTAGCAAATTAGGTCTTAATCCTTCCTTCATGGTTGGAGGGCAGATGGTTGATTTACCCGAGAGTTTAGTTTCTGCCGATGGTGATTGGTCGATAATCGAGGGTGATGAATATCCGGTACCGCCAATGGGTGACCAAGTTCCCACCTCAAAGTTTTTCTACTATAAACCACGATACGTAATTCTCACGTCAGCAGAGTGGGACCATTATGATCAGTTTCCAACGGAAGATATGTATGTCAAAAATTATATCGAGTTTATAAAGCTGTTGCCTAAAGATGGGTTGTTGGTCGTTAATCGTGATGGTAAAAACATCGACAAAATCATTCCGTTTGCGCCATGTCGTGTTGTTACGTATTCACGTGCCGGCGAGACTGATTATCGAACCAAAAAACTTTCCTGGAACGGTAACGTTATTGGTTCATTTAATAATGACAACCTTACGGCAGCGTATGCGCTTTGTGCTGAATTTGGATTTGATCATGTCAAAGTTCGGCAGGCACTCGATGCGTATCGTGGGCTAAAACAGCGTATGGAAATTGTATATGAACACCACAAGACAATCGTTGTACGTGATCTTGCACATTCGCCGGTCAAAGCTCAGGCAGCAATTTCGGCTGTTTTAGAAACATGGCCGGACAGAAACATTCTGGTTGTTTTCGATATGTTTTCTTCATCGTTAAAAAACTCCTCTGTACTTGCGGAGTTTGACCATAGGTTTGACGGCGCTTCTACGGTGTATGTTCCCAAAGTGTCGATCACAAAAACCGATGAAACACGTATTACGGGTAAAGATATTGTTACGGCAATTTCAAGAACATTCCACAACGTACTGTATGCGCCAAAGCAAGAGCTACTTTTGGATGACCTCGTATCACGTTGCGATTCTTGCGTGTACCTACTCCTTTCTTCGGGAGGGATGAATGGTCTTAGTGAGAAATTAATCCAACGACTTATTATTGATCGAGCTGAGCAAAAAATGTTACACGTGTTGACGGAGTATACGAATTTTTTAGTTGGTGAAAAGCGGATCAAAATCCCCTATGTGATCAATAGAAAACGATTCAATCTAATGCGAACGGCTGGAAAAGGAACACCGCAGATGATACGGACTGAACTTAATCGTATAGCAAAAACATACCAGTTTGATCTGGATTCCCATTCAGAAAGTGAAATATTTGCATTTATGAATGAAAATGAGATTGGCGTTGAGTGCTCTGGTTTTGCATACCATTTGTTACATGCGTATGTTGTGGAGATTCTCAACAAACCGTTATCGTCAATTCTTGCCAAACCTAAAGGTATTATTAACGCGTTAGTGTGGGTGCTGTTTAAACAGGGGATTGTGAGGCACGTAAATGCCGATATGCTAACGAGCGAAAAAAATACGATCAAGGTGGCTCACCTATCAGACGTTCGTGTTGGAGATCTTATTCGTTTGAGTGTTAAAACGCCAGGTGATCATGTGCTTTTAGTTGTTGATGTTACCAAAAAACTGGGTGTGATCGAATCGATAACGTATGCACATTCCTCGTATCAGCGAACAGTTTCACAAGGTCCGCATACAGCGCATATTCGTGTAATAGATTCTGCGAAGGGATTACACGATCAAGATTGGCAAGAAAAAACGCCAGCAGGCGTTTCTTATAGCATTCATTTTCACCCTGAACGAGGCGATGGCATTCGGCGATTGCGAGCTCTTACTATTGAGAATTAAAGTCATATAAATCACCCCTTGACGTGCGCTATATATTTGTGTATATATTAAGCATGAAAACAGAAAGTATCTTGAGCGCGATAATCGTGGTACTCGCTACCATTATTCTTTTCGGGTCGGGGTATCTGTATGGCGCGAATCCGGCTAAAAGCCCCGTGTTAGTTTCAACTCCAACTCCAACAATCTCAACGACTCTCGATACGTCAGACTGGAAAACGTATACGGATGAGGAATTGGGTTTTTCGTTCAAGTATCCGGCGGAGATGAAAGATATTTCAATACAGGGTCAAGATAAACTTTTTCTACGAGGAGACAATCAACCAGAATATAGAGAGGTAATTGATGGATTGATGGTTATAATCGACACCAGTATACCGAAAAGCGAATCTCTATTTGACGATGTATTTAATCACCTAAGTGACTTTTATTCAGGTGTTGAATACGACGATTTAATTAGCACTACTTATCAAGGGAAATCACTAATCATAAGTACAGTTGGGGGAAGCAATGACCAAATTTATAGACTCGTCTTTCAGGTTGACCAGGTTTATCTCAATATTACTTTTGCCATAGGACAGTATGATCAAGATTTGTATCGCACAATTCGAAATTCAATAATTGATAGCATTGAATTTGTTGAGTGAGGTTAGCAACAGCGCGTTGTTAACACAATGGTACCTTAAAAAGGAAAAGTGAGAGATGAAAAGGCTGCTTGGGTTATCTGTGTTTGTATTTCTTACAGTTTTTGTGTTGTGGAGAGTGGGCGGTACGGTTAAACAGGTTGAGGCCAGCAATCCCCTTAGATTGATTTGGCCAGTAGTTCAGCCCTATGCATCAGGTTCATATGACGGACAGGGTGGACCACATACTGGGATTGATATCATAACAACCTCAAACCCAAAGAACTACACTTTAGTAGCTGCGGCATCTGGAAAGGTTCATGTGGTGAAATTTGACTCTGTTAGCGGAAATGTTGTAAAGATAGAGCACACTGGTTATGACGGTGGTACGTATTACACATGGTACGGACATCTTTCTGAAACTGTGGTTTCAGAAAACCAACAAATTGTAGCTGGACAGAAAATCGGCACAATGGGGTGTATTGGTACATGCTATGGCACTCACTTGCACTTTCAGGTCATGCTAAACTCTTCAGTAATGACTGGTTTACCATGCCTAGCTTGCGTAAATCCATGCGATTACCTGGTAGGGATAGTAGCTGGAACATATGGAAACTGTGGGGTTAATGCAGGAACAATGAGTTTGGTGCGGAGCGAGTTTACGGTGGAACGCACTAACCCCAGTCTCAGTGAA
>CAYZXG010000055.1:0-7249 GCA_964482365.1 uncultured Candidatus Saccharibacteria bacterium
ACTGCGATAGGGCGTGGAGTTTGAATTCGCTTCGTTTCCACCATTCCCGTCTCGGTTAAATACAGATCTTCCGTTTGAAAATAGTCTCGGACCTTATCGTTAATATATTGACGTATCTTCCAGGTATCGCCATTATTACCTCCTGCAGCACCGTCGTTATATATATTTACCGCGATTCCATCCATACAACCAAAATCAGCACCCGCAGCTTGCATCGCTGGAATAAATTGCTCAAACGTATCATTTGACACATTCCACGCAGGAGATAGTAGTTTAATTCCGTTTAGTTCTCCCGCACGTTTTGCCCCGCACAACGCATTCATGTACGGTGCCATCGCATTTGACATACAAGAAACATACGTTGGATCCCCTGCAAAAACGGGCTCAACAATCTGCTTATCACGACTTGCAAGAATGTAACCAGCAACTATTAGTCCAAGACTAATAAACATTGATAGTAGTATTTTAGGATTTTTCATTATTATTGTTGAGTCCAAAACAACATGTCCGGACTCATAAAATCTTCAAGTTTTGCACAATCAAACGGTCCTGGTGGATACGATGACGTATCGTTTGAGCTATCGCACGGATTTTCATATCCCCATCGCCACACAAAACTCATCACACCGCCATAATCTGCTCTAAACTTACCCATCATTTGATTGTATGCCACCTTTTTCCCTTGCGCCGTACCAATACCATCTGAAAGTATTGGGAATATTCCCACCAAATCGCCGTTAGAATTTGTCCACTTTGACGCAAGTGCAACATCCACAGTTACATCACCGTCCAAAAAATACCATACCGAAAACACGCCCAGGCTGTTTCCATCAGCGAGCCCTACTTGCTCACGTTTTGCAAAATACGCTTCGGCATACTCATTTAAAAACGTAAGCGGGAGCGGTTTTATTCCTGCATCAACATATTCCAAATCAAGAATGATCCCAACATGCGGATTATCCTTGGTCACATAATCTTTAATAACTTGATGAATCTCATCGGGAGAAGAAACATCAATAATAACTGCCCACGATTCACCGTTTTGATTTGCCGTACGCGTTGCATTAATGATGTCCGAAATCAACCCACGGTTTCCTGAATATTCCGGAAACAATGTGTTAATAACATCCTTGCCTCCATTATGTTGATCTGTCCAACTCGCCCAATATCTAGCTAAATTCATGGCACCCTCCGCCGAACAAAGCTCAGAGCTTGTGTAATCACGGTAGTCTGAATAGTTTGTATAATCACTTGGATTGGTATTCCCACGGGTATGAGACGTTAGATCAGTTTTTCCTAATAGACCAAGAGAGCCTTTGCCCTGACATAACGTTCCATATATTCCTGCAAAATTTACATTATCCAGCATGCTATCGTCAGGTGCTCCGCCTGGATTCGACGGTACACCATTTCCGTTATTACCCGGAGTTGACGTTGAACTTGCCGAACAATACCGATACTCACCATAATCCTGGGTTGGGTCTGAACGATAATATCCTTGGGCATCTGCCTCACCGGTATACCCTTGGTCTTGAGATATGGTCCCCGTTGTTGGCCACCCATACGGTTTACCTTGATCGTCACTAAGTCTTCCACCTACAGGAATTGAACCCAACAGAACTGAGCGTGAGGTTCGATTATCTCCTTGCCCTCCATACTCGGCTGTAATTTGCAAAGGACCGATGATTGAGTTGTTTGATGATGCTTGGTACCCACACCCTCCAAGACCAGTTACGTCTCGATACGTTTCAAAATAGGGCGAGGTTGTATCAACAATCACTTTGTCATCAGTGCCCGCACACCGCCCAGCTTCTTGCGAATCATTTGCATCGCACACAAAATTATAATCACGCGGCATGATGCCACCTGCCCCTAACATGCTTGCAGGCGGATTGTTCTTACAAGGATTTTGGCACCCATACGCTTTTGCAGTTGGAGGTTCAACCAAAGATGATTCAGAGAACATTCCCGGAATAAACGAAAGCACTTTATCCAATAAACTTGGTTCTGATTTTGGAGTGGTGTTGGAATTTAATAGCCAACCTGCTGGTGGCGCAGGAATCTTATCTCCACGACCATCACCATCCAAATCAGGACACGCCGACATTGGACCCGATGTACTTTGTGCTCCTACAAAACACCACGGTGCGGGACAACCATTTACGGTTATACCCCCATTATCACAAACTGATCCGCCCGCATGTGATCCATCGTCTACAGAGATTCCATAATATGCCCTACACTGGTCATACGTTGGATTGGTAATCGTTTCGCTACAGGTACCTGACCCTAAAATATCATGTAATCGCACCGCCTGACATTCACAAGGTTTAACCGGATTGACAATCCCCACATTGCCGGGATTATACGGATTTGAGGTTCCTGGGATTTGAGTAAATTCACTTCCCGCCGGTTGAAGGGGAATCTTTTTTACCTCCAGCCCAGCAAGATCGAATGGACCAAGAACAAGTTGCGTAATATCTCTTCCGTCATCACTTGTTCCATTCGTAACACTCACGGGAACGTTTCCCAACGAACCGATTTTTTGCATATCGTCATTGGTTAATAAATTTCCATGTCGATACTCGATTGTTGCCAAGTTGTCTACGGGGATAGGATAATCGATATTGTGTGGAAATACCGTTTCACCGCTCGAATCAAACGTTAATGTATGAAGATTTACCAAAACATTATCCACGGGGAGCTCGCCCATATTTTGAACGGTAAGATACAGCGAAAATGCATTCGACGGATACACAAGTGTTTGAAACTCCACGTAGTTTTTTGTTTCGCATTGAGTATTAGGGCCGCAATCTTTAATACACGAGTACACATACCCATCACGACGGATATATTTATTTGAAATACTTCCTGGCAAAGAAAAAATATTTGGGCCAGGAGAATCTATGGGAATGGTACTAAGCATACGTGATGGATTCAAAATTTCAGGATCTTTACCACACCATCCCGCCAAAATATGTTCAACACTCGCAACGCGACAACCCGTTTGATTAAGGCACGCCTGCCAAATGGTGGGCGGAACTGCAGGGTTTGGGTTTGGTGGTTGTTCAGGTCCAGGAGGTGCCGGATTTGGAGGAGGATTGTCGTTACCAGGAGGTGCCGTTGACAACACTTGACCAGCACTATCTGCTAACGCAAGGTCTTGTGAATAGTTGTTATTTACCGAATAATTCGGCGTTATCTCGGTTTCGCCACACTGCGGACATGCAATCCACGGAGTGTGTTCAGTTTCCAAAGGGTCAGGAATTGAAACCTTAGCCCCCTCACCACCAAGACTAAGTGCGTCCCATTCGAGCGTAAGTTTTACTTGTTTTGCATCATGAGGAACGGGCACTTGGGGAACGACCGGCAATTGATCCGGAAGCACACATTGTCCACCACCGTAGTTAAAACAACCATTACACGACAGTTGGTGAGAAGGATCGTAATTATTAGTACATGTTGGATTTGTCGGAACCTGACGCTTTACAACCGGTGGCTGTGTTTCGGTCTCAATCTTATGATTACCAATAATGACATAGTCGACAATAAGATTTCTGTCTTCAGCGCGCGTCCCGCTCGCATTCGTACTATCGTTAATAAAATAAACGTCAACCCTATCCCCCGTAATATTCTTTTCAGACAAAAAGGCAGAATAATTTGCAAACGTTGTTTGACTAACACTCCACGTATTTATAAGCCTTTTTTCAACATTGCCAATACTAGTGGGATACTCTACCCAAAGCTGCATTTTGGTCCAATCACCATTTGCATAGGAACCAGACGCTCGAATTGTAATCTCCGTTCCTTCAGTTGAGATTGAAGCACCACCTGGAAGAACGCCTTGGAAACCTTGAAAAATACCTTCTATGGTATCTCGAATGCCACTAAAGATTCCACCGCTGCTGTTTCCACTTGGGCTAAAAATATCAGCAGAAACTAAACTAGGTTGCATAACAAATCCCAGCGCTAAAAACAAAACGATAACCGCATTACGGACAGTATTTTTTCCCATAGGCATGTAGTACTACTCTATCATTTATTGAACTCAAACTTAAGTCTGAAAAACAAAAAGACCTGAACATTCACTATTTCGGATTACCTAAAAAATCGCGCAAGATCTCACACGCTGCATCAGAATGGGAACCGTCGTGATATTCTGCCTGATGCGTTGTTAGTCGTTCAGAAACAACTGAAACGGGTATCTTTTTTTCTTGTGATATTTTTTTCCGTATCATCTCAAACGGCTCAGATAGCTTTTCTTTTCCCATATCCCCAAGCAACACGTGAGTAATTTCGTACTCATCAATATGCGAATAAATCGTCGTAAGTAGTTCAAACCGATTAGTCCACGCAATCTCTGAAAGGGCAACAACACCCAAAACTTTTGTATATACTGCAACCCCAACATGAGATGAACCAGGATCTAGTGTAAGAATGCGCTGATCCATGATGACATACGTTACTGGGCAATTTCCACCGTGACGCTAAGCCGCTCCTCAAGGTGTGGAAAACTTTTTAGTACATCAGGAAGCGTTGGCCAAAGGGTAATCGTATACCCAGTAATTTCAGGAATGTTTTTGAGAATCTGTTCTGCATCGGCAGGGCGTTTACCTATCAGTTGGTTTTTTATTGCATACGTATCAATCACGGGAACTACAAGTGCCGAAATGCGCGCTTTTAGTTGTAACGTTTCGCTATCCTCAACCTCGACCTTGTCGACCCCAACAGGATCATTGTCACTCGAAAGCTCATACCCATCGGGCACTGCATCGGCAACCAATACTTGAAGAAGCGACGACACGTCGTTATGATCATACACAAGAACTGAAGGAGACATTTTGGTAGTTAACGAAAACGTTGTAACCTCCGCTCCAACCTGGTCACTAAAGGTTTCTGAAACACCTTTACTTTGGATGGAATCTTTGTCATACCTTTGGGTCGATAAGATCTTCTTATCGATTGCCCCGGGAGTATCAGCCTTAATTTTAGCAACAAGCTGGCTACGCGCATTGTTTTGATCTTCTGTTGAAATTACGGTAACCTCTTTGGTAAGACCTCCTGCTAACGGTATCCCGTTTACGCCGTATACATCTGAAACCTCATAACCACTCACCATAAACCGCGTATTTGCAGCTACATTATATTGTTCACCGATATCAACCGCTTCAACACTAACTTCCATAATGCCAGCCTCCAAAATTTTAGTATCATCGCTCGGTTGAGTAATGGTTGCCTTAGGAATAGTAACCGCTTCAGTAAGTACATATTGCAACGATGAATCCGATTGACTGGTTATTACCGACCCCTCATTAAGTCGAAAAGTTGTTGTTGAAAAGTTTTTAATCTCGACTTTTCCTGTTGCATGTTCTCCTACCGTCTTTTTTCCTGTCGCTGCAAAATTGTCAGACGCCTGCATCTCAACGGACACGAGCTGTGCAGGTATGGTGCTCGTTTGAGAATCAACCGCTTCCACCGTTGTCGACGCTGTTACATCAAGTGTGCGTTCAAGCGTTTTTTCGGCCACTAACAACGTCACGGTTCCGCGTGGCAAATAATAGTATGCATAGGCACCAGCACCTGCAAGTGACATAAGGATAAAAATCATAACCACGATCATTAATTTTTTAGGCGTAACCCCAAACGAAACACGCCGTTTACTGATTTTCTCAGAATCAACCGTTGACGAAACAACAGGCAAAACCTCAGGTGCGGTACTTATGGGCTTTATCACAGGATCGGAAGAAGGGTTTGCCACAACCGCACCAACTTGCTCAGGCGAATCTGTATTAGGATTTGTTACGTGAATCTTGATATCAACTCCCATGGTAGAAAATATTCGCGTTAGAATATCGACATGGTATGGGTATCGTTTTAGGTAAGTGTCATTCTGATATGAAAGTTCAAGATCCGTTGTTCCAGACCGTTCAACACTTTCAATAATGTCTCTTAGTTTTGTTTGTTCGGTAATTACGTAGTTCATAATACAAAGGGTGATAACAAAGACAACGCATCCAAACTTGGTGTTTTGCTCGGAAGAGTTTCAATAATAACATCTCCCGAAAACGGCATACCAACCCACGGGTACGCACTTAACGCTTTTGATAATTCACGAACATATCGAAGATCTCCCGTTAGATACAATGACGGGGGTATATGGGTTAATCCCATCGACGAAACGCATACAGAAATCGCTTCAACCATCCAGTCAGACATATCTTCAAACGACCGACGCACGTTACGCGCACGTTCATCATCCAAATTTCCTTGGGTGTATCCGTGCATAAGAGAGATTGCCATCTCACGATTCACATTCATCCCTTTCTCGAGTGCCCACACATAATCATCGCCACCCATAAAAATAGGGAGCACGCGCTCAACTTTTCCGTCACTGATAACAACGACCGACGTAACGCTTCCTCCTGCATCAATAAGCACACACTGTTTCTTATCCTTGGAGAGTGTAACCGCAGTTTGGACTGCCGTATCAACAAGCGAAACCACTTCTACCCCCACTTGGTTTGCCAAACTATTAATAAGATGGATGTGTGATTCTTCAGCAAAATAATGTAACACGCTCACCTCAAGTTGCGTTCCGGTAATCCCCATCGGCGTTTCAACGCGCGCGCCGTCAACTTTATATTGAGTAAACGAGGTTTCAACACGTTTCACCGCGGCCCCATACTGCTCCGTTAATTTTTCAACACTTCGTTTTATGGTTTGATCTTCAATATGATCTGCAACCAACGAAAACTCATCTTCACGTATTGGTTCGTCGGGGTTTGTTCTATTAGTCCGCACCCTAAATCCTTCAGAAAAAAGCGCGCCGCCCGACAAACCGATAATTGCCGAACGAGGCGTTACACCAGCCTGAAGCGACGCTTCTTCAAGGGCAATCTCCACCATATCAATAACGCTATCAAGATCACGAATATACCCACCGTACATACTAGTCGCACCTTGTCCTTGGTTACCCATACCAATAAGCTTTTGAGCAGTTATTTCGGTTGCACGCTTGTAAATCCCTACTTTTACACTACTGCTACCTAAATCAATGACGGTAAAAAATTGTTTATCTTTCCCCCCAAACGGAAGGCGTAAACGTGGAATCTTCATTATACTTACTCTAACGGGTTTTTACCAAAATGGCAATATTGTTTGTAAAGCGTAAAGCGTAAAACGTAAAACGTAAAACGTAAAGCGTAAAGCGTAAAGCGTAAAGCGTAAAGCGTAAAGCGTAAAGCGTAAA
>CAYZXG010000056.1:0-2058 GCA_964482365.1 uncultured Candidatus Saccharibacteria bacterium
TTTTTGACACTGGAATATTTAGCGTTGTTACTTTCGTGTTTTGCCATTATTGATACCGGTACAAAAAGATCTTACCTTGTGAGCGGAGTTTTACTTGGACTCAGTATTGGCACAAAAATCACCTCTATTGTGTTGCTACCGCTTGTTATTCTGGCACACATTATGCGCGTCAAACCCAAAACTTTCTCCTTGGCATTACGCTCGCTACTGTCCTTACATCTTATTAGTACCTTTACGGTGAGTGCCTTGTCTGCATTTTTGATATCGCCCTACCATATCCTTGATTGGAGCGGATTTACAAACTCTCTTTCGTATGAAGGTGGTGTTGCAAACGGTAGCATTGTGGTGTTTTATACCCAACAATTTATTGGAACAATTCCTGGCTGGTACCAACTAACTCAGGTTTTCCCGTATATCTTTACTATTCCGCTCACGCTACTTTTTGTTGTGGCTTTTGTGTGGTCAATTGTTTCGATTGTAAAAAACGCTAAAAATCTTTTTGTTAACAACCAACAATTTTACGTATTTCTGCTTGTTGCATTAATAACGCTATATCTTATCTTTCATATGTTGCTTTTTGTTAAATGGACGCGCTATATGATTCCTGCGATTCCATTTATGGCGATTCTTGTGGGAGTCTTTGTAAGTACCCTTGAGCAAAAATTTATAAGGAATTCACTTCTGACAATTTCGACCGCATGGATCGTTTTATCTGGACTGTGGTTTATGCAAGTGTACGAACGTACAGATTCACGAATTCAAGCCGCACAATGGGTAAAACCTCACGTGCAACAAAACAAAACCATCGGTTCTGAAATTTACGATTTGGGAATACTTCCTACAAACGACATATTTCCGACCTCTCGTATCACTCTATATAATGTGTATGATTCTGATGAAATTCAAAGTCCTTCTGTGGAAAAAATGCTGTCTGAATCTGACTATTTTATGGTGTTAAGCCAACGTATTTATAAAACACGGCTTGAAAATCCTACAGCGTATCCAAACGGCAACGCACTGTATTCAACGTTATTTAATCAAACAGATGGATGGGAACGTAAAGCCTCATTTATAAACACCGACATTCAATGCGCGTGGTGGAGCCTAAATTGTATGAATAACATCTTCCCGCCAGACGAAACGTTTTTTGTATTTGACCACCCCAGCGTGTATATTTTTAAGAAAGGCGAGTAGCAATTTTCCCCACCGTTCTTAGTGTACATAAGTGTAATCTCTGAATGTTACCCAGCATTTAGATTCTAACCTAGTAGCCCAAGCCAAACATTCAAACATGATAAAATTTAGTCGTGGCTAAAAATCGATCTCTCAATAATACCGCTTACATTGACGGGCAAAACTTGCACATGGGCACCGCAAAGTTAATTCATAATTCATGGAAAATAGACCTTGCTCGTTTTCGATTGTATCTTACACAAAAATATCATGTTACCGATGCCTATTATTTTCTCGGATTTATTCAAGAAGAAAACCAGGAATTGTATGAACAGATACAAAAGGCTGGGTTTATCCTTATATTTAAAGAACACAACTCAGCAATGAAGGGAAAGAAAAAAGGTAATGTAGATTCTGACATCATATTTCTCCTAATGAAGAAACTTTATAAAAGTGAGGTCTCGGGAAAAGCGGTTCTCGTTTCAGGAGATGGGGACTATAAATTGTTGGTAGATTTTTTGATCGAAGAAGGAAAACTTGAAAAATTATTGTTTCCGAATAAAAAATTCGCGTCTAGTTTATACAAAAAACTTGGTTCAGAGTACTTTGATTGTCTTGATAACAGAGATATAAGAAAAAAGATTATGAAAAAAGAAAAGGGCTCCTTAGGTAATTAGCCGTTCGGATCCCCTTTCGTCTGAATATTTGTATTATACCAGCCAGCCACTTGTTATTCAAGACAAACCACAATACTTTATATGTGCGTGAATGTTGAATTCCATATCTAGCCCTCATTTTTACTGATATGAAAGGACGTCAACTCAAAGGACGTCAACTCTGGATGTTACCGCAGATTCACATCTCAACAATCGCTCAGTTTCTGTA
>CAYZXG010000056.1:2158-7168 GCA_964482365.1 uncultured Candidatus Saccharibacteria bacterium
ATCTCAACAATCGCTCAGTTTCTGTAAGAAAAATGCAGGTTTATACTGATGCAAAGCAAAACTAAACATTCGATGTTTAGGTGTATTTAGGTGAACTCAAAGGTTTATTTCTAACCGGAGGTTTAGCTGCGGGTGGTATGTACTGGTGGAAAAAATGGAGATAATCTCAATCCAACCGCTAGCATTAATCCTGCTCACCACAACCCCAACTTTTCTACTCTCCCATTTCTGTGAGAGAATGAGAGCCAGATGCATGCTTTTGTAAAACACCATAAATCGCTCATACTCCTTGGGTTGTTAGCTTTTACGTTACGAATAATAACGATTAACTGGGATAACGCAATCGCACTACACCCGGACGAAAGAATGATCATGTTTGTAGTTGAGCGACTATCTCTTCATAACTTAAATCCCGATTTTTTTAGTTATGGATCCTTACCTATTTACCTTCTTGCAATTGCCAAAACACTTGTATCAGTAGTAGACATGTCCGCAGCACAGTATCCCAATATTTTGTACGTCGGAAGGTTTCTTTCAACCCTTTTTGACACCGGATCGACCATCCTCATTGCAATGATTGGACATAAACTATTCAATCGCAACATCGGTCTTATAGCCGGATTTTTATATGCAACAGCCGTATTCCCTATCCAAAACGCTCACTTTTTTATTACTGACCCACAACTTTCATTTTGGATGCTTCTTACTTTTTGGATTCTTGTTCGAAAAGACAGTCTTTCAACCAAAACATTTTTACTTGCTGGTATCACCGCAGGACTATCAGCGGCAACAAAATTTAGCGGTATCGTTACACTCGGATTTCCCTTTTTGTGGCTTGCGCTGAATATCAAAAACCTCCCTACTTCAAAACTGCGTTTTTTGTTGACCAATGGTTTTGTTACCACTCTTGGTGGCGTTTTCGCATTTTTCATCACACAACCCTATGCCCTCATAAATTACGCTGAGTACAGCTCACAGGTGGGTTCGCAGATTGCTATGAATTCTGATGCAAGCGTTTTTCCCTATACGATTCAATTTTTGCATTCAATTGCCTATATCGATCCCCTGTATGGAATCATCTGGTGGGGACTCGGCATACCGCTTGGCATAGTTTCAATGGTAGGAGTCTTTTTTGTTATATGGAAAAATAGACGAACCACAACCGCCCAATTAACCCTTTTTTACCTCTTCTACGGCATCTACTTTTTGGTATTCGGAAGATCAGCCGTTAAATTTATGCGCTATTACCTACCCTTGTATCCCCTATTAATTCTTTCGGCAGCAGTACTCATATATAGTCTTAACTCACTGTTACACACACACCTTCCGCGCTGGTCAAAAACTTCAATGGTTTTACTCTTTGGATATCTTATGATGTGGCCAATTATGTATCTAACCGCACTGTCAGGACCCAACACACGAGTTGTAGCCTCAGACTGGATCTTTAAGAACCTTCCTGCAAAAAGCACTATAATTTACGAAGCGTGGGATGACGCGCTTCCATTTTCGAATAACGGTACCTATATTCTGGAACAAATCGATGTGTACCCAACAGAATCTGACGCAAAACTGCAAGCGTTAAACTCACAACTTGATAAAGGTGACTATCTTGTTTTATCAAGTAAACGTGTATATCGATCAATCCTGTTAAACGAAGACTTGTACCCCAAAACTGCGGCCTGGTATCGGGACTTATTTAATGGACGGACAAATTACCAACTCATTAAAACGTTTACATCGTATCCGAGGATTACCTTTGGTTCATTCTCTTACATTGTTCCTGACAATATCGCCCCCGAAAACTTTACCATTTTTGATCACCCAAAAGTCATGATATTTAAAAACATAGATAAAGATGAAAACTGGTAAAACTGATACAATAAACACCTAATTGATATGTCAGACGTACAAGCATCTCTTCAATTTATATTAATTTTGGAACTGTTAGGACTTTCGGTATTACCACTCACCCACTACATTTTTCCACAATTTATTGACAAAGGATTCGGACTAAGCAAAATCGTAGGCATTCTCATTACAAGTTGGATCGTATGGCTAATAAGCTCTTTTCACCTTGCACCATTTAGCCGAACAATAAGTTTTGCCTCACTTGGAGTTGTTATCGTTCTCGTCTGGGGATTTGCTCTGTACAAAAAACACATCCCAACATTTACCAAAAAAGAACTACTCGTTATCGCCATCGAAGAACTGCTATTGTGGGGAGTCTTTTGCATGTGGACATATATTCGAGGATTCTCACCCGACATAAACGGACTTGAAAAATTCATGGATTACGGCTTTATGCTTTCAATTCTTCGCACCCAATACTTTCCACCTCTCGATCATTATCTGGCTTTAGAAACTATTAACTATTACTACTACGGACAATATATTGCGGCGTTTATTACACAACTTGCTAACGTCGCACCTTCGATGGGATACCACTTACAGATGTCAGCCCTCATGGCCCTTGCCAGCGTTCAAAGCTTTGCTCTAAGTGCAACCCTAGCCTATCAATATCTTTTTGGGAAAAAAACTTTTTTGCACAGAAAAAGCATAGTCGCAGGGTTTTTAAGTTTTCTTTTTGTGGTGTTGTTTGGAAATTTACATGCACTAATTTATCTTCCACTCCAAGGAATAAGTTATTGGTACCCTAATGCAACACGTTTTATTGAATACACCATTCACGAATTTCCCATTTACAGCTTTATCGTAAACGATCTTCACGGTCATGTAAGTAGTATCCCGCTTGTTTTTCTTACCCTTTCGCTACTTTTTGTAATCGTTGCAGCACCGCACAAAAAATCAATTAAACCGCTGAGCTTGACTCAACTCAAGGCAAATTCTTTTCCCCAAATCGCACTACTCACATTAACTATCGGTTCGTTATATGCAACAAACGCGTGGGACTTTGCAATCTACCTTCTTCTTACCGGACTTGTTCTTCTCACAAGAAATACACTACAAACCATGCTAACTAACGATCAAACATCAACCTATGTGTTGCCAACATTCCGCTCGATTCTCACCTCATCATTTTCCTTGCCACTTATAGTAAAAACTGCTTTCCAATCTGTATCAATCCTCATGATCTCTATAGTTCTTTTTCTACCATTTTGGCAACATTTTCATCCCATTTCACAAGGAATCGGGATTGTTCCCCTAGGTTCACATTCACCGTTATGGCAACTTCTTATTCTATGGGGAATGCAAGTTACTCTTAGTGTTATCTATCTTTTTTATGTCAACAAAACTACGCGGCAACCAGACAACACTCACAATTTAAGTTATGTAAACACGTTTATTATTCTGTTATGTGCAGTGAGTTTTTTACTTATTATTTTGCCTGAAATTATTTTTATTCGTGATATATACCCTACGCATTTTCGTGCAAACACGATGTTTAAATTCTATTATCAAGCGTGGCTTATGCTTGGTATTGTTTCCGGATTTAGTATTGTTGTGTTGCTTACCAAACTCCCCAATCGCAAACTTACAACCTTTTTCTATCTCATAATTGTTTCAATCTTTTTACTTGCCGGCTCAACATACTCTCTCAAAGCAACGGAACAAGGTTTTGGTGGATTTAATCACGAGCGAACATCAATAAACGGAACGGATTACCTTTTCAAAAAATATCCCGCCGACGCCAAAGCAATTGAATGGCTTAACCAAAATATAGTAGGACAACCCGTCATTGCCGAAGCTGTTGGAGATAGCTATACGGATTATGCGCGCGTTGCATCAAATACCGGATTACCGACTGTACTAGGCTGGCCCGTCCACGAATGGTTATGGCGCGGTAGCTACATGGACGCAATGCAACCCACCACAAAAAACGACCTTGCGTCGGATGCTTCAGACTCAGTAGCACTACGCATTGAAAACGTAAAACTGCTATATGAAACAGACGAACAAAAATTCGTAACCTCGATAGTTGATGAGTACCACATAGACTACATTTTTATGGGAACTCTTGAACGTGAAAAATATACCGTTGGATCAGCCGTTCCCCAAATGTTCACCTCGGTCTATGAACAAGACGGAACGGTTATATACAAAGTTAATAACTAGATTGGTATTCATTACGTTGTTAATCGTCAGGGTTTCGACTAATATATTAGGTAATGGCATCAAAATCCTTACACGTAATTTGTTTTCTACTTTCGTTGTTCGCAATTAGCCTAACTTCAACAGTAACAAGTTATGCGGCCAACACATGCACGAGTATTTCTTCAGTAACCAGTGTCAATTGCGCTGGTGAAGACCTTGACATTACAATAGCCCCTGACCCAACGGACGGAACCCGAGTTACATTTTCTATTCATGAACCAACAATTGCGAATTCAAAATATTGCCTTGCCTTTGATTATTCACTCCCATCTCCGGAAGCATCAGACATTCATATAGACTCAACCGGAAACACTGAACTAACAAAAATACTTACGCTTGGGCCGCACCGTGTTGCGTTTTTTATTACCAATGATTCATCTCAGTTTACCGACGATTCGTTTCGTTGTAGTGTTGAAAAAACTTTTACCGTTACCAGTACCATACCTGCAACACCTACGCCAACACCAAACAGAGGAGACCCGGAATGTATCGTAGGTGTTTGTTGCGACCTAAGTAGACAAACAGAGATAACGAACAAATGCCAACCGAATTCATACTGCGATGTTAGTCAACCCGGCGAAGCCTGCTCTGGCATGTCAGAGATTGGAACGATACGATCTGGAGCCCTTCCAACCAAACAACCACAGCAAAACTTGTGGGAAAGATTCTCAGGGACCGTTACCGGCGTTCAATGTCCGGCCAATCAAACATACATCGCAATCTTTGATGCATGTTTAGATTTTGCATCTACCTTAAGTTGGACAATGACGTGGGCACTTATTATTGCCTCACTGTTAGCTCTGGTTCGATTTGCAATCGGCGCTTTGCAACTGGTGTTTTCTACCGGCGATCCTTCAAAACTCCAAAATGGCCGTGAAAGCCTTACTGACGCCATTC
>CAYZXG010000057.1:0-7157 GCA_964482365.1 uncultured Candidatus Saccharibacteria bacterium
TAGCTGTTGCAGAATACACCGAAAGATATTGCATCGCCACAGAATCAGACGCTGAAGCCGCGACGATCGTAGTATAGCTCATAGCTCCTTGCTCTTTTAAAATCTGGGCAATGTTTGCAACACGCGACTGTTTTTGGCCAATTGCCACGTAAATACAGATAACGGGATCTTTTTCGTTTTTCTGGTTAATAATTGCATCGATAGCGATAGCGGTTTTTCCTGTACTTCGATCTCCAATGATAAGCTCCCGTTGACCACGACCTACAGGGATCATGGCATCAATAGCGGTTATACCTGTCTGCAACGGAACTGTGACTGGTTGACGTTTCATAACGCCTGGCGCAATCTTTTCAACCGGCATAAGAGTCTGGTTGTCACTAAAAGCTGCACCACCATCTATTGGCTCACCGATGGCATTAACTACGCGTCCAACTGTTTCATCTGAAACAGGAATCGACATAACTTCTCCGGTACGTTCAAACACATCACCCTCGGAAACAATCGCAAAATCACCCAAAACAACAGCACCAACCTCTTGCGTTGCAAGGTTTAAAACCATTGCGCTTATTTTTTTTTCGGGGCAAAATACACGCTCCCCCATCTGAACTTTGGAGCAACCGTCCAAAATAATAACTCCATCCTCTACACGTTTTACATTCCCCACATTTGCAATATGCGGAGCCTGCTGTTGCGACAACGTTTGTTTTATGCTTTCAAGTAGATCGTTTTCCATAATTAGTTACTGGTTGAAGCTAATCGCCTTGCTACCGAATCCTCATACACATAATCTTCGAATACCACTTTTATCCCCCCAAGGAGGCTATCGTCTTTTATAAACTCTACTGTTTCAGACTGGGGAAATTTTCCCTTAATAGCGGTCTCTAATTCCTGTTTTTCTTTGTCTGACATCTCTCCCGCAAAATATACTACCGTTGGCTTCTGCGTAAAATGATCCCGTAACTTTTCGTACACATATTTCACAGTATCCTTATCACTTGTTGCAAGAAGTTGTGCAACTATTTGGTCAGCGATTGATAACGTAGAATTATTCATGGTTAATAAACTTATCGACCGCAGTTTTGGTTATACTGTTTTTTTGCTCGCTAGTTATTGACTCTCGAAGGACATGCTCAGCCGCAGAAATGGCGATCTGCGACACTTCATCTTTTATCGAATCCTTAATCCGTCCGCGTTCAATCTCAATATCGTTTGAAGCCTTTTTGAGCAACTCATCTGCTTTTTTCTGTGCGTCGTCTTTTAAGGTTGCACTTAATTGCTTACCCATCTCACGTGCCTGACCAAGAATTTTTTGTGCTTCATCCTTTGTTTCAGCAAGCATCGCTTCTTTATCTTTCTCCAGTTGAGTCATCCTTTCGTTAAGATCGTTTTGAACGCGCGCGTTTTGTTCTACTTGCTCCTTACGCTGTGCAAGTTGCTTAAGAACAGGCTTATACAAAAACCGATTAAGGACGTACAGCAATATGGCGAAATTAATCGCTTGAAGAACGATAAGTTGTACATCAATACCTAACTTTTCCATAATTTGGCTACAGTACGAAAATAATAATAAGCGATACTACTAAAGCATATATTGCTAACGCCTCAGCAAACGCAATTGCTAAAATAAGGTTAGTACGAATATTGTTTGTTGCTTCTGGGTTGCGACCAATCGCTTCCATCGCCCCTTTTGCAAGTAATCCAATACCGATACCAGGACCCACAGCCCCAAGACCGATTGAAATTGCCGCCGCTAGTGCTTTCATTGATTCAAGTTCCATATATGTACACCTCCTTCATTTTACTGTGCGTGTTCAACTGCAACACTCATAAATACTAATGATAATACCGCAAACACTGTTGCCTGAATAAATCCAACAAATATCTCTAACCCTAAAAACGGAATTGGTAGTACTAACGGGATTAAAGAACCCATCACGACCAGTAAAACCTCTCCTGCAAAAATGTTACCGAATAAACGGAACGCAAACGATAAAATACCTGAAAACACACCAACAAACTCCAATATTCCAACGAATGAATTCATGCCGTCGGCGTTAAAGTACTTAGATAGATGTTTTTTAATTCCTAAAAACTTAAACCCATAATACTGGGTGACCCCAACAGAGATAAGAGCTAGTGCAATCGTGGCGTTTAAATCGGTTGTCGCGGCCCTAAAAAGTGGAACGACCGTGGATTCCCCGTGCTCAACGACTTCAAGACCGATACCTGTTATGCCAGGAAGTAGCCCAAACCAATTGGCAATAATAATAAAAAGAAAAAAAGTCATAATGAGGGGAAAAAAGATTGGTGCATTCTTCCCGGCAATACTTTCAGTGAGATCGTAAAAAAACGCAATAATTTGTTCAACAAATGACGTAAATAGTGTTGGCTTTTGGGACTGAAACGCACGATGAGCGAAAAGAGCAAAAACCGAAAGAAGAATGGTAACCACAACTGCCGTTAACAAAGCGTTCGTGACCGCAATGGGTCCAATATGAAAAAGCGTTTCCGCTGCAATAGAGATGTGATGTTCCATAGGCTAGTTTTCGGCCTCATAATAACATGTTAAAACAAATATGCAACCAGTACACAAGAAAGTTTTAACTAGTTTATAACGGAACAAGCAACATCTGAGATTCGCCGTTTATACAATGATCCGCGTCCCAGTCAGCATCGATTAACTTTTGCTCTTCGGACGGTGGAATAGTATTTGCATTAGCAGCATCTCCTTGAATACCTACATATACACCAAAATCAACTAAACACCCGTATCTGTCATATGGACCCGCTGCCCGTGGTGGCCAGTAATTGTAATCATACTCTCCCCCGTAAGGAGTATTCGGGTAAGAATCAAGGTACGGACCGCCCCATGTGGAGGTGATGGTAGTATTCCAGTTTGCAGGGCAATGAGCACAGGGAGGAAGCGGAGAAATTGCTACTCCCGTATCGGGATTTGTTGGCAACGCTTGCATGAATCCCGGATCCATTCCACGACCTACATCTGGAGGATAAAACCCGTTGTCGAGATAATACCTTTTTACTGCTTGTTTCATTTCAGTTGCCGTAGAAATTGCAACGCCTGTCTTGCTCTTATTTAAAGCGCCGCCGAATGACGCAATACCTATCCCCGCCAAAAGCCCGATAATTACAATGACTACAAGAAGTTCGATAAGAGTAAAACCACGCCTCATTAGATTTACCCTAACAACTATTAAACATTCTCACAAGCCCAACCATTCGAAACTTACGGCGTACACGATGTTGTATGAGCTGCAACACTAGTAAACTCGGGTAACAGGTAGTATTCCATCCTCCCTGCCTGAGGAGTATACGCACGCATCCTCCCTGTAGACAGATTTCCATCATCCAAAGCTTGGTCTAACATGGTCATTTCACCCGTTGGCACGCTTTGAATGCTAATAGTGTATCCATCGGGAACGTCGGGACTACTCTCCCACTTTTCCCAGTGATACGCAAAATTCCATGGATTGACCGGCCATTTTTCAACATATGGACCAGACCATCCACCAGGGTTGGGAGCAAAAGTGCCTGATATTAAAAAGGCACGCTCACAACTGGTATCCCAGGTATGATCATGGGGAGGCGGAGAACCAGTATCAATGCTGTATCGGGTTAATGCACTCTTGATTTCTGTTATGTCAGAAACTGCTTTTGCAATCCTCCCCCGTGCAAGAGATCCGCCGAAAGATGCAATACCAATCCCCGCCAACAATCCTATGATGACTATTACAACGAGAAGTTCAATCAGTGTAAAACCTTTCACAGACTTATCGTATCAATAGAAACATACGACCACAAGCCCGATCGTTCTAAATGAGTATGAATCTTCTTGACAAACGTACGCAACGTACGGTACCATATAAGTATGCCTCCAACACTTCGAATCAACGCCACCACTGCGCGGAAAAATTTATACAATCTGATAGATCGGGTTGGCCGAGGAACATTGCGCGTGGTGATACATAAAGAAGGGACAGATAACCCTGTCATATTAACGTCCGCAAAAAGTATTGATCTGGCTTCTCCCCAGGACCAACTCCAAATAGCGGCAGATACGGAAGGAGCACTCTCCGGTGGCAGCTACGATCCAAACGAGGCAAAAAAAGCCAAAGAAATATTCGTTACCGAATATCAAAAACATCATGACAGGAAATGACTATTTCCTTGATACCAATATAATCCTTCGACACCTTCGCCAAGATCATCCGGCGCTATCTCCAAAGGCTTCGACCATAATTCGCCGCATCGCAGAACAGAAAATCAATGCATACATTCACAGTTTGGTACTTCATGAAGCACTATACGTTCTTGAGCATGTGTATAATAACGAGAGGAAAGATATTAGCAACAATATTTCACAGCTATTGCAGCTTGAAAATCTGCTTCTTCTTGATGTTTCAAAACAACTCATGCAACAGGCGCTTACCGATTATGCATCCGTTCGCGTTGATTTTCCCGATTGTCTTTACGGCGCAATGGTCAAAGAACGGGGTATGCACCTTCTCTCATTTGATAAGGATTTTCAAAAATTGCAGATACCGACGCTCACGTCAGTAAAATAAAACCATGAGGATGCGCAAAAACAAATCCGGCATATCGATGCCAATAAACGTTAATGTGCGCTATGACGCGACACTGGCGAAGATAACTGGCTGTCGTGAAGAACCCATCATGATGAGCGAGGATAGTACCTTTTTGCCGGGAACTCTCGGGTTTGACATAAACGGCATCCCGCCGAAAACATACACTTCGCTTGTTGGTGGGGATATAGTAAATTTTTCGGTTCCTGCCTCATTCAAGTAAATAGGGCGTCGAGCCTCGCCTGACCATAAAATTAGTCCCTTCTCTCAATAATAGAAACGGGGTCCAAGGTTGAAAGCTGCCAAAAAACCGTAGCAATGCTAAATATACTCACCGCAAGGGGAATAGGTAAAGAATACTTCAAAACATCAAACTGAAAAAGATCAAGCGGAATAAACGCTTTTGGTACGTAAAGTGTAGCATTTAACCACGCAAATAAACCCCACGTGATAAAGACCCCAAGCACCCACCCTACTATAATAATAACAAAAACCTCTAAGATGGTTTTCTTTAAAATAAACTTTTTTGAATACCCAATTGCCGTCAACAAACCAAACTCGTTCGCCCGTTGCATGAAAAAGATTATTTTTAGTAGTGCTACCGACATGGCAATAACAATTACAATGATTGAACTCACCAACATAAAAACCAAGTTAAGCGATTTAAAACCATTATCCATCCTATTTCGCAGTGATGGTTCTGTTTCAAAATAAAGGAACGGGTGTTCTTTCTTTAACCTCTCCACGTCTTTTAGTATTTCCTGATATTTACCATCCTGTGGCGCGACAAGATACCATGTGGTTATTGATTGCTTTTGATTTACAAAACCATAACTCCCCAGACCAAACGAGTCACTGTCTGTGTCAACTGTTCCTGACAACACAAACTCGCCCGAAATAGTGTCATACTCATCAACTGCTTGACCAAAAACCTCACCAACAAAAAGCTGTTTATTTTTTGCCATTTGAGTTGTAAATACAACCTCATTACTGTTTTCTTCTGGCATGGTTCCTTCGTTTAACTTAAGTCCTACATGCCCAAAAAACGTTGGGTAATCTTTCTCTTTTAAGAAAAAAACGGGTGTATCAATATCACCTGAAAGCGTATATCTTTGTGTCGTGCGGACCTGTGTTTCGATAATGTGTTCCACGCTTCCTAGGTTTATTAGTTTATCTTCTAGCTGGCTTTTGGTTAATCCTTCAGACTCTGCTTCGTTTATAAATACAACGATATACTTCTCATAGAAGTTAAATCCCCTCAATACATCCTGTTGTACGGTATTGAGTATCGCTGGTGGAGCCATCATGCCAAGGACGGAAAGAATTAAAATACCGATAACTGGGAAAATCTTTCGTTTATTATTCCAATAGTAAACCCAAATTGATAGTGGTTTCAAAGAGTATTCCCTTCTGTTAATGCACCGTCCCACATGGTAAAAATTTTATCTGCATTATTAAGGATAGAATCATCATGCGTAACCGTAACCACACAGGTATCTTTGGCTAACTCGTACAAATAATCCACTACCTTTCGACCCGTATGATGATCAAGCGCCGCAGTTGGTTCATCTACAAAAATTACTTTTGCCTCATTAGCTAATGCTCTTCCAATTGCAACGCGCTGACGTTGTCCGCCAGAAAGTTCATACGGCTTTCGTAATTCGAACCCCTCAAGACCTAAACGCTGAATTATGTTTTGGACTCTCATATCAGCATCTTTGCCTTCTTTGCTGGCACCAATACGTATATTTTGCTTCACGTTAAGGTAGTTAATAAGGAAATGTTGCTGAAAAACAAAACCCATCTGTAAACGCCGAAGTAATGATCTCCCCTCTGATGATTTTGGATATACCTTTTCGCTAAAATATATCTCTCCATGTGATGGTTGCCTAATACCAGAAAGAAGATATAAAAGCGATGTTTTACCTGAACCCGAAGGTCCTAGTATTCCAAAAAATCCTTTCTCGGGAAGTTCTAAACTAACATTATCAACTGCAATAACCTCAGAATTAGCATCTTTATAGGTTAGTGATAGATTGATCGTTTTTATAAGCATTGTCATAATAATAGCGTATTATAGTCTCAATGAATGCAACATTCACTCCCTAGCTTGTACTCGAACTATTACCTCTCTTCGCCGGAATATTTGCGTTAAAAATCGTGATACACTCTTTTTAGTTTGAATCACGAGCACGTTTGAAAAATACTTGTAGGTCAGATTGCAAGATTTTGCAAACCTTGTACAGGCAGCGAAGAGACAACTGCTTGTCTCTGAGAACAAATAGAGGTTTTCGTCTCGAAAAACGTAACCCATTTGGCTGATATAAAGATGCGCACACTATAATTGCACGCAGTTCAACATCCACGCAGTTCAACATCCAGTGTTGACTTTGTTTTCACAACAGCAAAAACACAGGGCCAGATACAGATTTGAAGTACCGTAACAAAAATGGCGCGTTTTTAGAGATCATTGAACCAACCCAATAGTACGTGTAATTCTGTTAACAATTGGTGCGTTTATCTTGCTACAAAGCAAAACTAAACATTCGATGTTTA
>CAYZXG010000058.1:0-6754 GCA_964482365.1 uncultured Candidatus Saccharibacteria bacterium
AAACCGATTGTTTTTGATACGGCAACATCAGCAATGGCGTATTTTGGTTTAATTCAGGCCAAAACAGCAGGGCAAAAAATTCCAGCAGATGTGGCAATGGATAGCGAAGGAAACCAAACTACAGATCCGTCAAAAGCAATGGACGGAGCTATTTTACCGTTTGACCGTGGATACAAAGGAGCAAGCTTATCCATGATGGTTGAGGTTTTTACTGGTCCGCTTGTTGGATCGACGTTTGCTGGAATCGGAAATGGTGATTGGGGAAATCTTGTCTATGCGATCGATCCTGAACTGTTGGTCGATAAATCTATATTCACAAAGCAGGTTAGTGAACTTATAGCACAAGTAAAAAGTTCCAAAAAATCACCAGGAATTGATCAGATTTATGTGCCTGGTGAAAGAGGCGATCAAATAATGCAAAAGTGTCTGCAAAAAAACTCTATTGAAATCGAAGATAATTTATACAAGGGACTTAGTACAAGGGCCTCAACGTTATGAAAATTAATAAAATGTCGGCGCTTCTTATTTGGTCTGAAAACTACAAAGCGTTAGCGGATTGGTATAGACAAAAGCTTGATGTTACCGAGATTGAAGAGCTAACACATCCCGATGATACCGGGTATGGATTTATGGTTGGTGAGTCGTATTTGTGGATTGGTAAACATTCCAAGGTCCATGGTCAAAGCAAGGATCCGTATAGAATAATGTTTAATCTCTCGGTTGATTCGGTAGAATCTGCCTATCATGAACTTGTTGGCAAGGACGTTTTGTTTATAGCAGAGCCGTTTAAAGCACCTGTTTCTGAAAAGTATTTTGCAACATTTAAAGACTTAGACGGAAATCTTGTTCAGCTGTTTGGGCCTAAGTAGAAGGTTTAGTTATCCCAAAGCTCGCAAAAAAGAACAATCTCTAAAGTTGTGTCTGCATTTGAGAAGTAGTTATAAGTTGTGTGTGGAGGAATTGTAAGAACATCTCCTGGTTCAACCTCAACCTTTTGGTTGTTAAAAATAAATCTTCCCTGCCCGCTAATTATGTAGTAAATAACTTCGACGTCTTCTGTTGTTTCTTCCCCGTGCTCACCTTTGATTGCAGCATGTACAACTGATTGATAGGGAGAGAGGTGTTTGAGTTTGTAGTTGTAACTTTTAACGCCGTCCCAATTGTCCGAAACTGCTTGCGACTTTGCAATATGCATAAGGTTATCCAACGTTGCTCAGCTCAATACTTTTTATGACAAGGTCATCGGGTGTGTTAAGCATGGTAACGATTGCGTTTGCAACATCGGCAGTTCGCATCATCCAAGGTTGGTTATGGGCGTCAATTTCGCCAGCCGTTTCAAAGATATTGCTTTCAAACCCCGCAGGATAAAATGCTGATACTTTAATTTTTGTATCGACGAGTGCGTGCTCGATTGCCTTTGTATAGCCAGTTACAGCCCATTTTGTAGCTGTGTAGGTGGGCCAGTCTTTATTATCAGTAATATCAAGCCCTGCTTTTGAGATGACATTGAGAATATGCCCGGAGTTTTTATTTTGCATAATTGGTAACACTTGCTTCGTACAGTAAATGGGGCCAACGGAGTTTACCAGAAATGCTTTTTCGATTAGCTCAGGATTGCGTTGCTCTAATTCATCTGTGGTCCAGATTCCGGCACCATTCACGAGGATGTCGATTGTGCCAAACTTTTTAACGATATTCTCAAACGTTGTTTGAACCTGACTGAGGTTGGTAATATCGCATACAAAATATTCTGCAGAGCCGCCATTTTTAGAAATTTCAGTGGCTACTTTTGTGAGGTCTGTTTTTGTTCGTGCGATAAGAGCGAGTTTTGTATCCAACGCAGACAATTGCAATGCAAGCTGCTTACCTAATCCTTGGCTTGCACCAGTAATTACCACTATTTTCCCCGTAAGGTAATTTTGGTTTTCCATGCTAAAAATTATATCACCAATAGAGTTGCTGCTTCAAAATTTAGAATTCTAACCGCTCCGCACGGAAGAGAAGTGAGTGGTAAAATAAGCTTGATGACTGTTGGTGCAGCATTAATTACAACTTTTATATGGTCGGCAATTATTCAAACGATATTTTTTGCTTTTGCAGCGTATAAAAAATCAGACAAAGTTACTGACTTATCGTATTCACTAAGTTTCGTAATTTTAGCAATATGGCTTTTTACAGCAGGTGAAAATTCTTTGTTTCGTTTTGCCATAACCTCGATGGTTGTATTTTGGGGAATACGGTTAGGGGCGTATTTATTTATGAGAATTTTAGCAATTAAAAAAGACGCTCGGTTTGATGGTATTCGAGAAAACTTTTGGGCTTTTGCAAAATTCTGGACACTCCAAGGTATTGGTGTATGGCTCATTTTAATTCCAACAACAGTTGCTCTATCACGTACAAACACAGTGGAGCTTGGTTTTATTTCGATAGTAGGAGTTGTTATGTGGGTTATTGGTTTGACCGTGGAGTCATTCGCTGACGCTCAGAAGTTTATGTTTTACCAACATAAAGAGATTTCACCAACGCCATGGATTGAGAAAGGCTTATGGAAATATTCACGTCACCCTAATTATTTTGGTGAACTTCTTGTGTGGTGGGGAATTTTCATTGCAGTTACGCCAGCCCTTTTGGGATGGACATGGTTATCTATTGTGGGGCCACTCTCAATTACGGGGCTTTTGCTATTTGTAACCGGAATCCCAACCGTGAGAAAAAGTATGGACAAGAAATTCGGTGATGACCCACGATATAAGGAGTATCTTTTAAGAACCAGGTTACTCATTCCACTCCCTAAATAATCATGAGTATAAAGATCGTGTCGTATATTTCGTTTGTTATTGTGCTCGTTATAGGGTGGAGAATTGTTTCTCTCATTGATCTTTACAGTGGATTTACACTTTTTTCACTGTGGATATGGTATCGCCGACAATCGTTTGTTGAGGCGATTTTATGGATAATTTCGATCATGCTTCTTGGTTTTTTGCCGCAGCCGTTTATGTGTTTGTGAAATCGATTAGTGCAAAAGGGGATTGGCAAACGTTTTGGAACGGTCCGCAAAAGCCCTAAGCATTCAGTGTTACCAAAGAAAAAGCCAGGCATCGCTGCCTGGCTTTTTTGTGAACAATTTTTATGTATTTGTACTGGAATTAATGTATCAAGCCCATTAGCTGTTGAAGCACTCCTGTCTTGATCAGGAGGATTGAGACAAAGTACAGAGCTAACGTACTGGAGGTAAAGAGACGCAGAATGCGCCCAGTCGTATTTGTGCTGCGATAACGGAATGTTTTGAATTTTTCGGCCGTTTCACTCTCTGCTCGGGATTTCAAAAACCGCTTCAATCCGTATAGACTTGCAAAGATTGCCAAAAATCCAAGAATATTAACTGGGAAGATTTGGTAACCCTTGCTAAATGCGATTACGCAAACGAACATGATAAGGATAATATGACTGAAAATCCCCACTGCCGCGTTCTTCAGCCATGCGTCAAGAAGGATTTCCATGTCTTCAGCCGAATATTCTCCATCGACTTTCTCGATTTTTTTCTTTTCAGCATACTTTTCAATTGCTAGAGTTCCTTCCTCTGGGCTTATTTTGAATGCTGAGGTCGCAGCTGAGCCAAAGATAAGAGTTCCAAGAATAGAAAACAAAACAACGGTTGTGCCACTTATCGCCACCCATAGAAAGGGGAGGACGAACTTGACTATTACTCCGATAAGTACAACAGCGATTACTAAAGCGAGCATATTTTTCAGGTTTGCGCTTGCTTTTCGATCTTCAGCTTCTGCATATATAACAACATGAGCTTTTACAGGATGATTGGTCATTTGATCCCTCCAGTGAAATGAATTTTTTAGGTACGAAAACAACGATTGACTATCAGAAACACCGCGATTATAACCTGCTTTAGTCCCATAGTCAAACACGCGTGTACATTTAGTTCACCGTCATGTTCAATTCTCGACAGGGTACGGATTAGGCATCTTTGTCTCGATTTTTAGTGTAATTTCAAGCAGTGTGGTTTCAAGAACGAAAAATTCATATCTTGGTATTCCGTTTACCCACACGGTGTAATCATATCGTGCAATTTTTTCGAGTTCCTCTTCAGTTTTTGCCATGTGTTTAATATATTCATGAACCGTAAATCCACCATAAAATGAGACCTTGAAGTGTTTACTACGTCCATCAGGAAAAACAATAATTATCATACCATCGGTCATATTTACCTCCCGGTTGAATAGTGTTGTAAAGGTATAGGAATCGATCAATTCCAAACTGTCAAAGGAATTATATCTGCGGATCGCCCTATAGTCAAATGGTTTGTTGATTGAATGGGGTTTATAGGGGAGAGAAATGGAACGGTAAAGTTCTTTCCAGTTAATTCATCACCGGAACCAGCTTGATGGTGGTAAATGAAAAAGCGGCACCAGTTGATTCACGTTTAGTTACCATCACAAAATGGTCACCTTCAGTTAATGAAACTTGTCCAATATCTTCCCATACCATTCCTTTGGTATCGCGCGATGTGTGGTTGTAAAGGAGTTTTTGGCTGTTGTCAAAAAAGAACGTTGCGTTTCTATCGTTATTTTCCCACAATCCATCGTCGCTCGTGTATACATAGACAGCATAGCTACCAACTTGCTCACGTGTAATCGTGAATAGTATCGAAACTTGTGCGTCTTTGTTGGCAAGATATGCTTCGAATCCACGAGATGTTTCTGCTAAATAGGTGAATGAATCGTACTCGTCTACATTAGTAATAATTCCGTCTCTGGCTTCTATACGGATTGTGCCCGGGGAATCAGGAGTTTGTGTTACTGCTGGAGCAAGTGTTGCGTCAGGACCTGAATTTGTAGTGCTATTGGGGTTTGATCTATCAAAAAAAACATAGGCACTTATGCCAACAATAATAAGGATTGCAAACGCAACAATTCCTGCAACAACGGTGAATCCACGATTATTCATGAGTATATGATATCAAGTATTGTGAAGTTTTCAAATTTCTTGTGCTGAACTTTGGATCGTGCAAGTGATTGAGAATCATACAGTTATAGACCTGTTTTGTATTTTTCTCTAAATGTATGAAATTGTTCTTTGTAGTTTTCCTTTGAAATTCCAATATCCCACGAGTCTTTTCCCATGTTGTATAGAACCATTCGTGACGGGGTTTTTCTACTGATAGTTCCACGTATTGGGTCAACAAAATATGTGGCGCCTTGGATTGTAACGTTGGCCACAACATGCCCGGTAGGTTGGTCGTCGTTACTGTTAAGCCATTTCATATCAAGGAATTCTGCATAGTCAGCGGTAAACTCTAACGCTCGTACAAGTACAAGAAATGCGAGAGCACGATCACTACAACCTGTAGCGTATCCATCTTTAAGAATTTGTTCTGCCGTGCGGTTTCTAAACACTTCAGTTTTATTGTCTTGTTGATATAAAAGATTGCGATCAAGATACGAAATAATTTCAAACATCAACGGGAGTGGGTTTTTTGATGTAAACGTATCGGTAATCTGTTGAATATATGGCGTGATCTGAGTTTGATCGCGTAACGGATTTTCAACCATGACAAAAGCATTGTAGCATGGATAAAAGTAACACTTTTACGCACGTTTTGCATCGTATTCAGTTTGCGATATCATTGCCCAATATGAAGTCTAGGATTACTTCTAAAACTAGGTTAGAAAATAAATCGGGCTCTGAGACAGTAAACGTCGATAAAGAACCAGTAGAGGGGTCTCTAGATAAAGAAAGTGGGTTTCGTTTTGCTACGCTCGATGATGTAGATCAACTAATTTCATGGTTTGAGAGTGAAATGGGAGTTGAGCATAGTGCAGCAGATTTGGAAGAATATAGGGTCGATTTTTTAAAAATTCTATCCAACGAGAAACTTCATGTACGGATTATTCGTGAAAATGGTGATGATGTGGGATGGGTGTTAGAAGAAGAAAGTGAGTTGCCGTATGAGTTTGAAGTGCTAGAGGTTATTAACGCGGGAGATAACGACATGAGTATTGAAGAGATTCTTGAACTTTTTGAAACGGATGATCCCGCAGTTACGTGGATAAACATCAATGCGATTGAATTGCTATCTGATGCGCGGGGAAAGGGCATAGGCCAAAAAGCAATCGATGAGTTGCTTACAGAATATGAGTCGAAACGAGTTTCTCTAGTTACGTTTCATACGCAGATGAAGAACGAAGCGATGATACAAATTGCAAAAAAGTCTGGGTTTGCGCTTCTTCATGTTCCTGATGCAAAAGGAGAAGACGGCAAACCGGTGAGTGACGATGGGCGAATTTTTGCAATAAAAGCTTTTAGGAAATGAGAGCATTATTATAACTTCTCTGTTTGGTTCTAGTGGGTTTCAGGGTTTTATCAAAGTTAAATTACGTGGCAACATCCAGAGTTGACTTTTTCAACCCTCTTTTCTTGTCTCTAGATGAAGCCAAGGAGGGGCGATACCTAATCTACAAACATCCAGTGTTTGGTTTGCTTTTGAATCAGCGTCAACATCA
Source organism: uncultured Candidatus Saccharibacteria bacterium (assembly GCA_964482365.1). GTDB lineage: Bacteria > Patescibacteriota > 4484-211 > 4484-211 > CAYZXG01. The sequence continues at coordinate 6,519 of CAYZXG010000058.1, forward strand.
TGTTGGTAACAGGTTTGCTCAGAAAATCTTGAGGCGTTGATCAGTATTTGCAAAGGATTATGGTCCTTTTTCTTCGAGGGTTTGCTCTAAAAGATCCGGCGAAATTTCGTATCCCTTGCCGAGCGGTTGATTTACATTGGTAGGTGTCTTTACAGAAATAAAAGTTTGATACAAAAGTATCCCGCCAAGAATAAGCATAGTAAGAATAAGGACTATTGTGCGTTTAGATGTATTCA